>JBJOKN010000021.1:0-10457 GCA_046046075.1 Pseudomonadota bacterium | reverse complement strand
TAAAAATACTCTTGATAATGGATCTCATGCTTGCTTGATTTGGGAATTTATCTTCCAACTTAAGAAGTCACCTAACATCGACCAAGTCATCAAAGGCTGCACCTGGATGACATTCAATAAAGAATTACTCATCACAGAACACCGCGACTACTGGGATGCCGCTGAAGAGCTCTACGAAAAAATTCCAGTGCTGGGTGGATTGATGCGCTGGCTAAAGAAAAAGGCCCGCGAGTAGGAAGCGGGCCTAATCATTACTTAAAAAAATATTCAGCTTTATTTCTTTTCTTTTCTAGCTTTATTCACCAAAAAATCCATTGTTTGAATCGCCCTGACTTTTGAGCCACCTGCGATGGATGGTGAGGTCAAATACTTACCTTGAACCGCAACAGTTGGCACACCATCGATTCTGTAAGTCTGGGCAATCTGATTGGCTGCCCTTGCTTTTGAAATCACTGTGAATGATTTAAAGGCCTTCAAAAAAGCTTGGCGATCTACTCCTTGGCTCGCTACCCAATCTGCAATTTCAGCTTCTGCCAATAGCTTTCTCTTATTAACGTGCATAGCAACCATGACTTTGGCATGCAAATCATTTCTTCCCAAGCTATCCAAGGCATAAAACAACTGGCTGTGTGGCAACAATTCATCTCTGAATGCTACTGGTACTTTCTTGACCACAACATCCTTACCCTGCTTAGCTATCCATGCACTCAGCTCTGGTTCAAAATCATGACAATGTGGGCAGCCGTACCAAAAAAATTCTAGAACTTCAATCTTGTCCTTAGATTCAGTTGCTTGAGCAACTGGCATCACACGATAGTCAAAGCCTTCTTCAATAGGTCTTGCTTGAGAAAGCGCAAAATTAGAAAACCCAAAACAAATCAGCCCCAAGAAAACATTTCTAATGAGTGTGAATAAATTGATGTTTTTCATATATGCATTAATTTGATTTATTGATGCGGATGATTGTAGAAGGAATGCCTGCGCTTTGCAGTCTAGCCCTTGTTTGAGTCACTTCACTTTGGCCAGCAAATGGTCCAACGCGCACACGCCATAGAGTTGCGCCATCCAATTCCCTCTCAGAAATAAGGGCTTCTAGACCTTGCATCGCCAACATGGCTTTTTGACGCTGAGCCTCTTCTTGAACTTTGTAGGCTCCAGTTTGTAACCAGTATTCTGGTCCTTGGGTTGCTGCAGCAATTGAAGCGATAGGATCTTTAGGTGCCATTTCACTTGGTAGTGGCACTTTACTTTGTAATGGTTTATTCAAATTAGGTTTATCTTCAACCTGAATTTCACCTTCCTCAATTGCTTCAACCGGCTTAGCTTTGCTCACAGCTTCTGGAGCTCTGAGATTTAATTTTGGCTCTGGAGCACCCTTGCTTAACATGATGGCGACACCAACAGCGATTGCCAATCCCAGCAATAGGCCGAGTACAAAACCCATCAGTGTTCCGCCTGAAGCGCCAGACTCTAAAGACACGTGTTGATCATTAGTTTTCATCACATTAACTCCTTACATTTTTTCAGGTGCAGATACACCCAAAATAGCCAATCCATTGGCAATGACCTGCTTGGTTGCTAAAAGTAAAGCCAAGCGTGCTAAACGAATATTTTCCTCATCAACCAATACTCTATCCGCATTGTAAAAAGTATGGAAATCGCTGGCCAAATCTCTCAAATAAAACGCCAAAGAATGAGGTGTCATATCCTTTGCAGCCTCTGCCAATACCTCTGAATACTCTGACAAACGGGTCAAGAGCATATTCGATGCCTGGCTATCGAGCGCTACCAGAGAAGCCGACTTCAAACTATTCTCATCTCCCGCCCATTGCCTCAAAATCGAACAAATTCTGGCGTGCGCATATTGCACATAAAAAACAGGGTTTTCATCATTTTGTTTTAGTGCCAAATCAACATCAAAAACAAATTCAGTATCTGCTTTACGAGATATCAAGAAGAATCGAACAGCATCCCTACCGCGTCGAATCGCGTCTTGACGTTCAGCATCATTCATTTCAGGGGTAACACCACCTGACCACTCAATCAGATCTCTCACCGTCACATAGGATCCGGCACGCTTAGAAATCTTGACCTCTTCGCCACCCTTCATCACAGTGACCATTTTGTGCAACACATACTGCGGATAATCTTTTGGAATGTCCCAAGAGCGCTTTTGTGCCACACCCTGAATACCAGAGCGTACACGTGCAATCGTACCGTGGTGATCACTGCCCTGAATATTGATCACGTGAGTAAAGCCTCGTGACCATTTGCTGGCATGGTAAGCAACGTCAGGAACAAAGTATGTGTAGCTGCCATCTGATTTTTTCATGACGCGATCTTTATCGTCACCATCATCAGTGGTTCGTAACCAAAGAGCCCCCTCGGCTTCATAGCTCTTACCAACAGCCGCCAAATCTGATACGACAGATGCCACACTACCGTCACTGTATAAAGATGACTCCAAGTAATAGCAATCAAATTGAACGCCAAAAGAATTTAGGTCAATGTCTTGTTCTTTACGCAGATACGCCACAGCAAACTGTCGAATAGATTCAATATTATTAATGTCACCATCTGCATGCACCGGCTGACCATCAGCGGCTGCCACTGTGGCTTTTGCTAAATAGTCTTTTGCAATATCAGCAATGTATTCGCCGTTATATGCAGACTCTGGCCAATCCTTATCACCAGGGTTTAAGCCCTTTGCTCTGGCCTGAACAGATATCGCTAAATTTTGTATCTGCACACCAGCATCGTTGTAATAGAACTCTTTATGAACTGACCAGCCCTGAGTTTTTAAAATATTTGATAAAGCATCACCCAGCGCTGCTTGGCGACCATGACCCACATGCAGAGGGCCCGTTGGATTTGCAGATACAAACTCAACTAAAACTTTTTTACCTAATTCTGCTTGCTGACCATAACAATTGCCATCAGCAAATACTTTTCCAATCACTTGCAAACGAGCTTTTTGGGTTAAACGCAAGTTGATAAATCCTGGACCAGCAATTTCAGCACTCGAAACTAATTCTTTAGCATTTGCTTGAGCCAATAATTTCTCTACAAACACTTGGGCCAATTCTCTTGGATTAGCTTTCCATGCTTTGGATAACTGCATGGCAATATTGGTTGCCAAATCACCATGCTCAGCAACCTTTGGGCGCTCTACATGAGGCTCTGGCAATGAATCCTGAATACCTCGCTCTTTAGCTATCTCGGCTAAAGCGGCTTGCATCAATGAAATAATTTGTTTTTTAATGACTGGTAGCATAGAAGTTCAGTTTATCAGTTAACTTTTAGTGTTAATCTTTGCTTATGTTATATAAGTTTCAATGTAAAAAATCTGCCGATGTTTTGATGTTGGAAGATCTGACATCAAAAATCTTTGCCATCATTGGTAGGCCCTTAGAACCAAGAGGCATCTTTTTACTAGAACAACTACCAATCGCTATTTCAAAATTAGAAGCGGCTGTGGCAGAAGACCTTGAACGTAAAAAAAATGCTGCTGAAAATGGCCCCTCAGAATCTTCTGAAGAGTCTGCCCATAACATCAACCATGATCGTTTAGGGCAAAGAGCATATCCATTCATAAGCTTACTCAAAGAGGCTTTGCTTAACGAAGAGATGGTATCTTGGGGCGCTTAACAAAGTCCTCTTGCTGATCTTCACCAATTCGACCAACATCAAAGTACTGAGCCTGCGGATTCGCCAAATAGAAACCGCTGACGCTAGACGATGGCGTCATTGCCATTGACTCAGTCAAAGCCATATCAATTTCATCAGCCTTTAAGCACTCAAACATGTCCTTTTTAACTAAATGGTCTGGGCATGCTGGGTAACCTGGCGCCGGACGAATACCTTGGTACTTTTCCTGAATCAAGTCTTCATTACTCAAACGCTCATCACTCACATAACCCCAAAGTTCAGTTCTAACTCTTTGATGCATTTTTTCGGCAAAGGCTTCTGCAAAACGATCTGCTAAAGCTTTGAGCAT
Organism: Pseudomonadota bacterium; assembly: GCA_046046075.1. Taxonomy (GTDB): domain Bacteria; phylum Pseudomonadota; class Gammaproteobacteria; order Burkholderiales; family Burkholderiaceae; genus Polynucleobacter. The sequence goes on along the minus strand of JBJOKN010000021.1, from coordinate 6,460 downwards.
GATAGAACTGTAGTCATCATGCTTATCTTCAAACTCTTTAAGTTTCTTTTCAATCGCATGCCCTGCGGTTACCGCAAACATACCAACATAATCAGAAACACCAGATTCTTTCGGAGCAACAAAATCAGCTAAACAACGATTTGGCTTTTTGACACCATCAACGACCGGTCGATCACTTTGCTGACGATAGTTTTTCCACGTCAGCAAAACATCTTGGCGTGATTCATCAGCATAGATTTCAATGTCATCACCGACACTGTTAGCTGGATATAGGCCAATCACAGCATGAGCTTGCAACCAACGTCCTTGAATGATTTTTTGCAGCATGGCCTGAGCATCAGCAAACACCTTCTGCGCAGACTCTCCAACAACTTCGTCTTTTAATATCTGCGGATATTTTCCTGCCAAGTCCCAAGTCTGAAAGAACGGTGTCCAATCAATGCACTGAGCAATATCAGCCAAGTCGTAATTCTTGAAAACACGGCGCCCAATAAACTTGGGCTTGGTGATTGTTTGTTTACTCCAGTCAATGATTTCTTTATTGGCTCTGGCCTCTTCAATGCTGATAATAGGAGTTTGTTTTTTGTTGGCATGCTGTACCCGAATTCTCTCGTAGTCTGCTTGCAACTCATCAATGTATTTATCAGCACCCTCTTCTGACAACAGGCTGGATGCAACAGAAACAGCCCTAGAGGCATCTGGCACATAAACAACTGGACCTTCATAATGCGGTGCAATTTTGACTGCAGTATGAACTCGTGATGTTGTTGCGCCACCAATCATCAAAGGCATTTTTTTAGATCTGAAATAATCATCACGCTGCATTTCTTGGGCAACGTAGGCCATCTCTTCTAATGATGGCGTGATCAAACCTGACAATCCAATCAAATCAGCTTTTTCTTCCTTAGCCTTTTGAAGAATTTCATTACAAGGCACCATCACACCCATGTTCACAACATCAAAGTTATTACACTGAAGCACCACGGTCACAATATTTTTACCAATATCGTGAACGTCGCCCTTAACGGTTGCCATGATGATTTTTCCACGAGAACGAACATCTCCGCCACTCTCAAGAATCTGACGCTTTTCTTCTTCAATATATGGAATCAAATGTGCCACGGCTTGCTTCATCACTCGAGCACTTTTCACTACCTGAGGCAAGAACATTTTTCCGGCACCAAACAAATCGCCGACCACATTCATACCATCCATCAGAGGCCCTTCGATGACCTCAATCGGGCGACCGCCAGCTGAGGATATCTCAAGGCGCATCTCTTCAGTGTCTTCAACAATGTGAGAAGTCACGCCATGCACCAGCGCATGAGTTAAGCGCTCTCTAACAGAGCCCTCGCGCCAAGCCAAAGTTTCTTCTGCACGAGGACCGCCACCTTTATATTCGTCTGCGATTTCAAGCAAACGTTCTGTAGGAGTCTTGCCATCTTTTTCAGCAAAGCGGTTTAAAACAACATCCTCAACACGCTCTTTTAACTTTTCATCTAAATCGGCATAAACACCCAACTGACCGGCGTTCACAATGCCCATATCTAAACCGGCACGTATTGCGTGATACAAAAATACTGTGTGAATGGCTTCACGGACAACATCGTTACCTCTGAACGAGAAGCTCACATTTGAAACACCGCCGCTCACTTTTGCGCCAGGCAAATTAGCTTTGATCCATGCTGTTGCTTGAATAAAGTCATTGGCGTAGTTGTCATGCTCATCAATACCGGTGGCAATGGCAAAAATATTCGGATCGAAAATAATGTCTTCTGGGGGAAAGTCCAGTTCATCCACCAAAATCTTGTAACTTCTTTGGCAAATTTCAATTTTTCGTTGATACGTATCAGCCTGACCTTTTTCATCAAAAGCCATAACAACGGTGGCTGCGCCATAGCGTCGAATCAATTTAGCTTGTTGTCTGAATGAGTCTTCGCCCTCCTTCATAGAAATCGAGTTGACGATGGCTTTACCCTGAACGCATTGCAGTCCTGCCTCAATGACTGACCATTTTGATGAGTCAATCATGATTGGCACTCTAGAAATATCTGGTTCTGAAGCAATCAAATTTAAAAAGCGCACCATCGCAGCTTTTGAATCCAACATCGCCTCATCCATGTTGATGTCGATGATCTGGGCACCGTTCTCAACTTGCTGCCTTGCCACCGATAAAGCCTCATCGTATTGCTCATTCAAAATCATTCTTGCAAATGCTTTTGAACCAGTGACGTTGGTTCTTTCACCAACGTTCACAAAACCCACATGCGGACTAATATTGCATGGCTCTAAACCAGACAACTTCATTGGAGGAATCTGTTTGGTTACTGACATCACACAGACTCCTTATAAGCATCCCAGCGGCGACTTGGTCTTTTTGCAACAGCATCTGCAATCGCCTTGATGTGCGCAGGCGTTGTGCCACAGCAACCACCTACTAAATTCACCAAACCATCCTTAGAAAATTCATCCAATAATCTTGATGTCATTTCTGGTGTTTCATCAAAGCCTGTATCACTCATAGGATTTGGCAATCCTGCATTGGGGTAACAAGAAACAGCCACATCACATACTTTTGCTAATTCAGCAATGTAAGGGCGCATCAGCGTTGCACCCAAAGCGCAATTAAGTCCAAACGTTAATGGCTTGGCATGACGCAAACTATTCCAAAACGCCTCAACAGTTTGACCTGACAAAATTCTTCCTGATGCATCAGTCACTGTTCCAGAAATCATGATCGGCAAACGAACCTGTTGCTCTTCAAAAAACTCATCGATCGCAAACAAAGCAGCTTTTGCATTGAGCGTGTCAAAAATTGTTTCAACCAAAAACACATCTGCACCACCTTCATACAAAGCCTCTACTTGCTCTTTGTAGGCTTGGCGCAACTGCTCAAAAGTTACATTCCTAACAGCTGGGTCATTCACATCGGGAGAAATGCTGGCAGTTTTTGGCGTTGGGCCTACGGCGCCCGCAACAAATCTTGGCTTATCTGGTGTTGAAAATTCATCGCAAGCTTGCTTGGCTAATTTTGCTGCAGCCAAATTCATTTCTCTGGCCAATTCAGGCATCTTGTAATCATCTTGCGCAATCGTGGTTGCACCAAATGTATTTGTTTCAATTAAATCTGCGCCAGCTGCTAAATACTGACGATGAATATCTAAAATAATTTCAGGGTGCGTGATGTTCAGTAATTCGTTATTACCTTTTAAATCAATTTCATGATTTTCAAAACGAGTTAACTCTGGCAAACCGCGGTATTGCTGCTCATTTAACTTGCGTTGTTGAATCATGGTGCCCATAGCACCATCCAAGACCAAAATACGGTCTTTTAATAATTGAGGCAAAGCCGCGCCGCGGGTATAAAGCATAAGTAAAAGTCTTATTTGGTCACAAATGATTGCGACAAATTGATTAAACCTATATTTTATCGGTATTACGTATATTTATCTGATTACATTAACTTTTTTATTTGGGGGTCACAATGTTCGGAGCCATGCCAGATTTCAATCAAAGCCTAGAAATGTTCAAAACCATGTGGGGTAATTCACCCACACCTGGCGATATGTCAGGCTTTGGGGCTGGGGTTGGAGGCGGTGCAGCCATGCCAACTTTGGATATTGAAGAGCTGGATAAACGAATTCAGGACCTAAAAAGCGTTGAAAACTGGCTACAACTCAATATGAACGTCTTGCGCAGCACCATTCAGGGATTGGAAGTTCAAAGAGCCACTTTGGCAGCTTTGAAGAGCTTTAGTGCCGCAATGACCCCAGAAGCACTGGCTGAGGCCACCAAAGCAGCCCAAAAAGCGGCTACTCAGGCAACCCAGGCTGCGACTGATATGGCCAGTGAAATGGCATCTGGCAGTTTTACGGGCAAGAAAACCTCAAAACCCCGTCAGAGCAAGCCTCGCGCTGCAAGTAGCCGCCGCGCCAAAGGTGATTAAGATGGGCGATGGCCTCGCCCATCGCAAAAGTTAACTGATGTAAATCTAAATCCCGCTTAAACAAAATCGGGACTAAATCCCTGGCACTTTGAGGGCTGTTCTTGCAAGCTGCCAAAGTGTCAGCCAAACGATCTTTGTGGTGAGAATGAAGTTGCTCAATGCGCACATGAAGTCCATTAAAAGGCTTTCCGTGGGATGGCAAAACTAATACATCCTCAGGCAAGCTCTTTAATGAGGTCAATGAATCCAAATAAAGCCCCAATGGGTCAGCGTCAGGCTCTGTATCAAAAACGCTGACGTTTGTTGAAATACGCGGCAAAATCATGTCCCCAGAAATCAAGGTTTGCGTTCGGGCGGACCACAAACATGCATGCTCTGGGGCATGCCCATAACCAACCAATACCTGCCAATCCTGCCCGCCAATTTGAATCAGTTCTTGATCCATGATTCTTCTGAATCTTGGTGGAACTGAAGGAACCATGTTGCTGAAATAGTTGGCTCTGGCTCTTATTTTTAATAAGTCGTCTTCATTCGCTAGACCATGACGTGCAAAATGATCTGCAGCACCCCCGCCACCGGCCACCGATCCCACTTCTGAACCCCTTGGGTCAGATAGCCATTTAGCTAAAACATAATCTGTCATCGTCATCCATAAAGGAGCCGACCATTTTTCAGATAACCAGGAAGCCAAACCAATGTGGTCAGGATGCATGTGAGTCACGATGATTCTCACGATGGGTAAATTTTCTAACTCGGCCTCAAAAATATTTAACCAAGCATCTTTGATTGCCTGATTAGATACTCCGCAATCCACCAATGTCCATCCATCTCGACCCTCAAAGCAATCTCTGATTAACCATAAATTGATGTGATCTAAGGCAAAAGGCAAGGGCATACGGACCCACTTCAGGCCAGCATGAATCACCTGGGTTGCACCAGTCTTGGGCATCTGATCATCAAACGGATAAATAATTTTTTCCATACCGATTTATAAGTTTTTTAAAACACCCTCATCAACTAGCTGTAATATTCACTTATCAACATCCGTGCCACATCGCCAAGCTAGATTTGTGACACATCATGATGTCCAACTAATAACGAAAATTAAACTCATGATCACATCAAACAATCCTTATATTCTCAGCAAGCTTCTTGAGAACAATAAAGAGTGGGTTGACTCTGTTACCAAAAGCGACCCTGATTACTTTAGCAGACTTGTGCATCAACAAGCGCCTGAATATTTATGGATAGGCTGCTCAGACTCTCGCGTTCCTGCCAATCAGATCACTGGCCTAGCCCCAGGAGAAGTGTTTGTTCACCGCAACATTGCCAACGTGGTTGTTCACACCGATCTCAACGCACTATCAGTGATTCAATTCGCCGTAGATCAAATCAAGGTTAAACACATCATCGTGGTTGGTCACTATGGTTGCTCAGGCGTAAAAGCTGCACAAACAAAAACCAGGATTGGCTTGGCAGATAACTGGATCAGGCATGTTCAAGATGTTCAAGATAAACATGGCAAGTATTTAGGACAAGTATTGAGGGAGTCGGATCAATTCGATAAATTATGCGAATTGAATGTGATTGAGCAAGTCATGAATGTTTGCCAAACCACCAGCGTTCAAGATGCCTGGGCAAAAAATCAAGAAGTCACTGTGCATGGCTGGATTTATGATTTAAAAGATGGGCAAGTACGAGATCTTGGTATCAGCATAAAAAATGCCAACGAATTAAATACTCGCTACCAAACAATTCTTGAAAAAAATTATCCGAAAAGTGAATAACTCAGAAGCCATTAAACGTCCAGAATCACCTTGCATCAATTTGTGCACCATGGATGATGAAGACCTCTACTGCCTGGGATGCCATCGAACTCTCGATGAGATTGCTCTTTGGTCAAGTCTTGATCAAGAGGAAAAAGAATCTGTTTGGCAACTTCTTGAAAAACGCTCAAACCTAAAATCTAAATAAATAACGATCTATAGATAATGATGTAGAAATAATTTGGCCCCACCTACCAAATAGTAGATGGAGCCAAAGTTTTTATTAAAGCTATTTAATTAAATTAAATAATTAATCTGCGTAAACGCCAGCCTTCTTGATGATTGGTGACCACAAATCAATTTGAGCTTTCAAATGAGCTTTGTGACCAGCTGGGCTTGCATTCTTAGCATTAGGAATGTTTGCACCTAACTCAGCCATTTTCGCTTTGTAACCAGCATCATTGATACCTGCTTGAAGAGCAGCAGAAAGCTTATCTGTTGCATCCTTAGGAGTTCCCTTTGGCGCATAAACACCGTGCCAAACGTTCACTTCAAAGTTCTTCAAACCTTGTTCGTTCAATGTTGGAATATCTTTGAATGCAGCAATACGTTGCATTGTTGTTGCACCATAAGACTTCACTGCACCAGCTTTCAATTGACCAGCCAAATTGGTTGTTTGATCACACATCAACTGAACTTGACCACCCAACAAATCTGTCAACGCAGGAGCAGTTCCTTTGTATGGCAC
>JBJOKN010000020.1:0-10479 GCA_046046075.1 Pseudomonadota bacterium | reverse complement strand
ATCAACCCAGATCACACCATTCCTCTTCGAAGAGCACCTGATGTGAGCCAGGCTTGTTTGGCTGTTTATGGAACAGTCACCGAACCCTATGTCATGTCTTTGAGAGATTTACTTGGATTCATCGGATCATTAGAGTGGCGCAAGAACGGTATGGCACTCGATGCCCACAAAGATTTGGGTGATGGCCGCATCCACCCTCACTACGGTGTATTTGCACCAGTGCGCTCTGAATATATCGGCTTATTAGAAAAAGCCCCTTTCCCAGCCTCTATCACCAAGCAATCTTTGGCTTTTGATATAGGCACAGGAACAGGCGTTCTTGCAGCAGTTTTAGCCAAACGTGGCATTCAAAAAATTGTGGCAACAGATCAAGATGAGCGCGCTATTGAATGCGCCACAGAAAACATTGAAGGTCTAGGCATTGGTAAGCAGGTCAAACTAATACAAGCCAATCTTTTCCCTGAAGGTCAGGCCCCCTTGATTGTTTGTAACCCCCCTTGGGTTCCAGCAAGACCTAGTTCACCAATTGAATATGCCGTGTACGACCCAGACAGTCAAATGCTCAAAGGATTTTTGACTGGTCTAAAAGAGCATCTTTCACCTGAAGGTGAAGCTTGGCTGATCTTGTCAGATTTGGCAGAACATTTGGGCTTAAGAACCCGCGCAGAATTATTGTCGTGGATTGAAGCAGCAGGATTAAAAGTATTGGGGCGCAACGATGTCAGACCAACCCACATCAAAGCCCTTGATACTCAAGACCCTTTGTATCGCGCGCGAGCCGCCGAAGTGACTTCTTTATGGCGCTTGGGTGCTTAGGCACTTAAGCGTAAAAACATTTCGGCTTTTAATATAAATCAAGTACTAAAAAGCTTCGAACCCGAAGAAGTAGGGAACGGCTCGATTGCCCAGCACAAACCCACCTTCTTCAGGACTTAAGCCTAAGGCATCAACCTGCTCAGACGAGAGATTTTTAATTCGTTCGTAATGACGTGATCGACTAAAGACACCATTGCGCCAGTTATAGATATTCTGGATTTTTTCGTTGTACAAATAATGATGCTGGTTGTCGTTATAAAAATCATCAAACGACGCTCTACCCATGTAAATCGTATTTGAGCCTTCATAACCATCTATATCAGATGATTTAGGATCATTATTCATAAAGTAAACCCAATCTCCTGGAATGAAATTCATAGGTGCAACGCGGGTTTGTATTTTTAATAATTTACCCAAACGCTTTTGCTCCTCAGGGCTGATCGGCTTTTGAAATGACCACATGGCACCGGGCTCAATACCCACCAAGACATCTTCATCTGACTTCAATCTTTTGATGATGGCATTGGCCATTGCATCATCCTTTTTTACTCTTCTAAAGTAATCCAAGATTCCCTGAATAATGACAATTTTGGTGGCGGTGTAACAACCCAAAGAACATTTATCAGGATTGATGAAAAAATCATTCATGGCCTCATCCAATGAGGCTTTTGGTTTTAAATTTCCTCGGTCCCAATAGCGCTGATTCCATTGAGCTGGCCCACCATCAGGAAAACTCCAATGAAGATGCTCGGACCAAGCCACAATCATTTGCCTGATTTGCACATGCTCCCTGAGGGCATTGATATGACAAGCATTACCAGTAAAAATAGTCTGCCTACCCTGATGCATCAAAGCCAGGAGAATTTCTTTTTTAGAAACTGTTTCAATTTCTATCAACCCCTTTTTACTTGGCAAAGAAATCCGCTCTTCAGTGATGGCGTATTGAGGATCCCAACGCAAATAGAGAGTTCCATAAACTGATGGGTTTTTTAAACTCAAACCCAGGCGCCCCTCACTTTCACTCAACTGATAAACAGATACATCAATACCCAACTCTTGCTGATACGTCTTTAGCTCACTTTTTAATTGAGTTAACTTGTCTGAGGTGCACTCAAAAATCAAACCACCATTGCCCTGAGCAGCCAATAATGGTGATTGGCTTGATATAAACAAAGAGAAGATGAATACTTTTAACTTCATAACAAGATGGTGTTTTGTTCGTTTGATTGTGACATCAAACGCAGTCAATATAAATATAAAAATAGTCACCATGAAAGAAAAAAGCCTCATCCGAAGATGAGGCTTTTTAATTGGTGGAGCCGGCGGGGATCGAACCCGCGTCCGCAAATCCTCCACATAGAGTTCTACATACTTAGTTGTGTCATTTAATTTAACCAGCCTGTCACGGACCAACACGTTACAAACTAGCGATTCGCTAAATTGTCGGGCTGCACATCACGACACTATGCAACCTTATCTCTTGTAAATGACCCTGATGTAGCTTGCGCTACCTGACCCAAGAGAGAATCAGTTCAGGGGCTGCAGCAATTAAGCTGCTAGTGCGTAACGTTCGTCGTTAGCAGTTATTACATTCCCATTGTTTTACGAGATGACGGGTCCTCGGTATGCCCTCAATGCTTTGCAATCCACGTCGAAACCATGTCGGCCCCGATATACGCATATCAGTCTTGCTATTTTATTCCTTTTACCTAAAAGGTGCTGACTTATTCCAAAAGACTCATTTCTCTTGCTTTGACCTTCTCTGGCAAACTCTCCCACACCTCCCTATCAACTGGGCTGGCTTTTGAAGAAAGAGCAATCAAAACCAAATGAGAGGATTTATCGTCAAATATCTCCATTGAATATGGACTTACCTGATGATTAAGGAAAATTTTAAGCATCTGGCTTAGTTGCAAATGAGCATTGAATTGTTGATTGCTTAGGTGTAACCAATCCTTGCGCTCTTCTATCTCGTGAATCACTCCCTCATGAGATTGATTTGCTCCGTGATTTTGCACAGTAAGAACCAAAGGTAACTTTGCCTTTGTAGCAAAATCTAAAAAGGATTGCATCTGAACAAGATCAAGAAGGTCTTTCTGATTGGCAGACTGCTCTTCAATCATTGTGGTTAAAGCGCTTTTATCTAAATCATGTTCACGCTTTAATTTTTCTTCAATGATGATGCCCGCATCTTGATTAGAATCCGCCCATCTCTTGGCAAATTCGTCAAAGTACCAATGATGACTATGTGGCAAGAGAAAAATCTTATGAGCCAGGGCACCAAACTCATCAAAAAATTGAATACTGCGCTGAAGAACAGTGGACTTACATTCTTCAAATAGATACCCATATTTCCAGCCTTCAAACATCAAACGTATGACCAATTCATCAGATGTAACAATGCCAGTATCATCATTGAATGATGATTGTTTATAAAACGCCAAGTTTTCATGAACAGCGTGAGAATTTCTAGTCAGACTCATGACCTCGCCAAATCCTTGAATATCCTGAATGATGCTAGACCAAGATGGCTTTAGCCTGATAGCTCTTGCTAGATTGGGGAACGACTTGATTGATTCTAATTTTGTGACGCCCACATGCGAGTCTATCAACTCAACTTCTGTGACATTTAGAAACGATGCAATCTCTTGATGTCGATGTTTCTTTTCAACTCTTAACGAAGCAAAGCTTTTACGAATATCGTGAAATGTACTGCACATAAGCCCTCCTATAAAAATAGGCACTGGCTTGCTAAAGGGGAGAGAACCGCTGGCTTGTGCAAAATGAGTGAACTACAAACATCATCTTACATGAGAATGATTCTCAACAACGAAAGTGTGGGAAATCCTCAATCAACCCAATGAGGGTCTTTCATATGAATGGCCATCAAAGTTCTGATGAATAAACCAACAATCAAGATGGTTGTAAAAATCAAAGCTATGTAAGCAAAGTAAATAGCAGTTGGCACAAATAAAGCATAGTTAAATGCTGCCACTGTGAATGATGCTGATGGGAATGAATAAGCCCACCACGACATAAAGAAAGGTAGCTGTGCAAACTTCTTAAATTGCGTGATCAGAAAGAAGGCGAAGAAGAATCCGATCGCAATCAGAATATGCGCAAAAGGATCAAGACCCTGCTCGACTGTTCTTTGTGTCAACAAAAGCCATGAAGAGAATGCTACCGTTGGCGGAGCTAAAAAGATTGCCATTGTAGGCTTCAGGCGATCAGGCAAAGGTGGCTGAACAAACATCAAGCGATGCATCACCAAAGCCAAGAGCACAACCCAAAAAATCAGACCAACACCAAAAAAGAACCATGAGATTTCAAAGTAACCTAACTTCACTCCAGCCAAAGGAATCACCACATTACCCACTGCCGGAATGAACCAAACTGGACATGCATGAGCTGCTTGCAAACTCTCGCGATGCACCCAAGCATTCACAACTGCCAATAAAGCAATTAAATGTAAACCTGCTCCAAATATCCAAACAATTTCAGCTACCTGAACTGAATAAGGAACAATCACTGCAGCCAATAGACAAACACCCACTGAAATCGCTCCGAAGAACGAAGACTTCACAGGGTGATTCCACTCTTCAACTAATTTTTCAGGGGCCTGTAATTGCTTACGAACCAAGCCCATAGCCAGCACCAAAAATACAAGGATGGCCAAGAAACCAAATAGCAAAGAAACGTCTTGCGCTAATTGAATTTGAGATACATGAGAAAACTTTGACCAAGTCAAAGATAAGCCAGACAAACCCATGACCATGGCAAAGGCTGAAACAGGAGGTGCCGCTAAAAATGTTCTCATGGTGACCAATGTGATTGAGTGATTGATATTCTTATTAGTTATAAATTTATCATTTCTGCTAGAAATAACTTTCTTACGCAATCATAATGGGAATATGACCATAAATGTGTTGAGCTGTATCAGCTTATTGATTTACCTAAGTCTTGTTTTGCTACCACTAGGCATTTCTATGTCTTTTAGTCTGCCAAACAGGCCGTGGCCTGATGAGCTTTCCTCAAGCTTAGCCATGATTGGTTTTAACATTATTCTCATTGAGTTTTGGCTGTCTGGACGAGTGAAATTACTCTCAAAGATCTTAGGTATTGATTGGGTCTTACAAGTTCATCAGCTATTTGCCAGAACGGCTTTGGTGCTTTTACTGGTTCACCCATTCATGTACACCCTCCCGAGTCAACCTGTTTGGATGGCAGCTACATCTCATCAAAACTTTATCGGTCTTAATCTCATATCAGGCTTAACAGGCATGCTGAGTTTGATTGCCTTGATTTTTTTGATTGGCTTTGCAGTCACCCGAAAAAGCTCTGAACTCAGTTACGAAGTCTGGAGATTAAGCCACGCGATATTGGCATTTGTTATTGCGACCGTTGGCTTTATTCACACCATGGATGCCGGTAGGTATGCACAAGAAGTTTGGATGAGAGCATATTGGCAGTTAATGCTGGGGCTTGCCTTGTTGAGCTTGATATGGACTTATCTGCTCAAACCCCTCATACAAAGTAAAGATGCTTATGTGGTGACATCCATCAAAGAAGTGTCTTTGAATATTTGGGAACTAGTGATCAAGCACTCAAGAGCAAAAAAGATTGGCTACCAAGGTGGGCAATTTGCTTGGTTAAAAATTGCTAGCAGCTCTCCTCTGCCGGAGAACCCATTTTCTATTGCATCTTGCTCTAATCAAAACTCCTGTGACATCAGCTTCCTGATCAAAGATGTGGGTGACTTCACCCATCAAATCAGTCAATTACAAACTGGTCAGCAGATCTTTGTGGATGGACCCTATGGCAACTTTGGGGTTGAAGCATTCTCAGCAAAAAATGATCAACTGATCATGATTGCAGGCGGTGTTGGCATAGCTCCGATGCTCAGCATCTTGCGCCAAATGGAAGGTGACCAAGATACAACTGTCTTGAAGAAGAAAATCTTATTGATTTACGGCAATCGAGTGATAGAGCAGGCGATTAGTCTTGAAGAGATGGTGAAGATTGACTCATTCAAGAACCTTGAGGTGATTCAACTGGTTTCCGAACCATCAAAAGAGTGGCAAGGTCTAACTGGCGTGCTAGATACTCCAACACTAGAAGGAATATTGCGCTCGCAACAAATCAATCTTGAGACTGCGCAGTTTTTGATTTGCGGTCCTGCCGAGATGATTGACTCCGTGGAAGCAAGTCTTGACCAACTCGGCGCCCCATTAGCACACATTGCATCAGAAAAATTTCAATATGATTTTGGAAAAATGAATCCTAAAAATAAGCGCAGTGTGATCAGCGCTCTTTTAGGAAGTGCCACACTCATCGCAGCAGCAATTTATGCAGCACTTCACTGATACTCAAGTTATTAAGAATCTGACTCTTTAAGAACCTGAGCGCTCCAGCAAATCTTCCCAGCGAGACATCAATACGGCGAGCTTCGCTTCAATGATTTTTAGATCTTCTTGCAACGTGATCACATCAGCAGGTCTGTTTTTATAAATCTCTGGATCACCCAAGCTTTCACTAATGCTAGCTTGCTCTTTCTCAAGATCATCGATTTGCGTAGGAATGGCCTCAAGCTCTGCACGCTCCTTGCCATTTAATTTTTGCACCGATGACTTTTGGGGCTTGGGCACCTCTTTTATTGAGGCTGCTTTGATAGGCTCTGATACAGAAGATTTTGATTTGGCTGGCTCAGTGTTTCCAGACTGATTGCTTCGATACTCCTCGGATCTCTTCTTTTGGATCTTCCAATCTTCGTAGCCACCCTCATATTCACGCCAAAAGCCATCTCCCTCATAAGCGATGATGGAGGTAACCACATTATCTAAGAATGCTCTGTCATGGCTCACCAAGAAAACAGTGCCTTTATAGTCTTGCAGTAATTGCTCTAGCAATTCCAAGGTATCTATATCCAAGTCGTTGGTTGGCTCATCAAGAACTAAGACGTTGGCTGGTCTGGCAAATAATCGTGCAAGTAAGAGTCGATTGCGCTCACCACCAGATAAAGTACTCACAGGCGAATTAGCTCTCTCCGGAGAGAACAAGAAATCATTCAGATAACTTTTAACGTGCTTGCGCGCGCCATTGATTTCAATCCATTCACTACCAGGACTGATGTAATCCTCTAGTGTTGCATTTAAATCAAGACCCTCGCGCATTTGATCAAAATAAGCCACATCAATTTGAGAGCCCATCGTGGCAGTACCACTGTCCGGCTGGATAGATCCTAGGATCAATTTAAGCAAGGTTGTCTTGCCAGCTCCATTGGGGCCTAACAAGCCAACCTTATCGCCACGAAGGATGGTGGCAGTAAAGTCTTTAACAATAGGGCGATCATACGATTTGCTAACATTTTCTAAATCGGCCACGATTTTTCCACTGCGATTACCTGAAGCAACTGATAACTTGATCTGCCCCATCGCATCTCTGCGCGCAGCGCGCAATTCTCTGAGTTTTTCTAGGCGGGCAATACGGCCAACACTTCGGGTTCGACGGGCCTCAACACCTTTACGAATCCACACCTCCTCTTGCGCTAATAATTTGTCGGCTCGGGCATTGGCTAATGCCTCAGAAGCGATCTCTTGCTCTTTTAAAGTTTCATACGCCGTGAAGTTACCTGGATAGCTTCTTAAGATGCCGCGATCCAACTCAACAATTTGAGTGCTGACAGCATCTAAGAATGCACGGTCATGAGTGATCAAAACCACAGAGCCCTTGAATGCTTTTAATAACTCTTCTAACCAAGTGATTGAATCAAGATCTAAGTGATTCGTAGGCTCATCCAAGAAAAGAACATCAGGGACTGCCACCAATGCTTGCGCCAAAGCCACTCGTTTACGGTTACCGCCCGATAAAGAACCGATTGCAACATCTGGGTCTAAATGCAAACGATCCAAAGTTTCGTGAACACGTTGCTCCCAATTCCAACCACTCATTGACTCTAATTGAGATTGAATTTCATCCAAGCGATGATGAGAGTCATCATTCCACTCGGCAACACTCAGTTCTTCATATTCTTCTCTGAGTGCTTTAACTTCAGCAACTCCTCGCGAAACCGCATGAAATACTGTCTCAGCAGGATCAAAGATAGGCTCTTGAGCAACATAAGCCATGCGCAAGCCCTGCTGATATTGAAGGCTACCATCATCGAGCTTTTCTAAACCCGCTAAAATCTTTAGGAGTGACGACTTACCGGTGCCGTTTCGACCAATCAAGCCAATGCGCTCACTGGATTCGAGTGAAAATTGGGTGCCAGCTAGCAAGTCTACATGGCCAAAAGCCAGTTTTGCGTCATTTAAAACAATTAAAGCCATAATCACATTATCGCGGTTAAATTTAAAAAGAGACCAATCATATGCATGGAGTAGATTTCATCAAGGACTTGGCAGTCATCATGCTGACTGCCGGCGTGGTCACGGTGATCTTCCATTACCTAAAACAACCGGTTGTTTTGGGTTACATCATTGCGGGCCTCATTATCGGGCCATATACAAGCGCTGTTCCATTTATTTCTGATGAAAAGACCATTAAAACCCTTGGGGAGCTTGGTGTTGTCTTCTTGATGTTTGGTTTAGGTCTTGAGTTCAGCTTAAGAAAGCTTGCCAAGGTGGGTGCAACGGCATTTGTGGCAGCCATTGCCCAAATTGTGTTGCTCATTTGGGCTGGCTATGAAATTGGTCGATTCTTTAATTGGTCATCGATGGATTCAATCTTCTTGGGCGCAATGATGGCCATCTCATCCACCACCATCACTGTCAAAGCTCTTGAAGAGCTTGGCTTAAAAAAAGAAAAATTTGCGCATCTTATTTATGGCATTTTGATTGTTGAAGATATTGCAGCGATCAGCTTGATCGTGATGCTCACCGGTATCGCCACAACCGGCCAATTAGCGGCGGTGGATGCAGCCATGACCATTGGCGAGTTGATTTTATTCATGACCATTTCTTTGGCGGCTGGCATCTTGCTGATTCCACGACTATTAAATGTTGTTGCAAAGTTTCATCGCAAGGAAATGTTGCTGGTCACTGTTCTAGGTCTTTGTTTTGGCTTTTGCCTATTAGTTATAAAGATGGAATACAGCGTTGCTTTGGGTGCGTTTTTGATTGGCGCCATCATGGCAGAGTCTCGCCATATTCATTCAATTGAAAAATTGATTGAACCTGTCAAAGACATGTTCATTGCCATCTTCTTCGTGACCATTGGTCTTTTGCTTGATCCTGGCGTTATTTGGAAATATGCCGTCCCGATTGCGCTCATCAGCTTTGCAGTGATAGCCATTAAAGTTGTTTCGTGCAGCATGGGCACATTCGTCACCGGCCATGATGGCAGAACATCCATGCGCGTGGGCATGGGTAAAGCGCAAATCGGCGAATTCTCATTCATCATTGCATCACTTGGCTTAACCCTGAATGTCACCAGTGACTTCTTGTATCCAATTGTGGTCGCGGTTTCAACCATCACCACCCTCTTCACACCATATTTGATCAAAGGATCTGATCCATTGAGTGATTGGATGGGAAAACGCATTCCAAATCCAATTAAAAATGTGTTTGTACAATATTCAGAGTGGCTTGGTCAAATTCGCTCTGATGATCAGATGCGTTCAGATATAAGACCATTTGTACGAAGAATCACATTCCACGTATTTGTGAATGCTTGCGTGGTCATCACCCTATTCTTATCAGCCACCAAAGTGTTTACTTTCCTCAATGGTTATGTTGATACAGGCCATCTGGTTTGGTTCACTGAGATTTACCAACAAGCCTTCATGTGGGCAACCAGCTTATTACTATCCGCGCCATTTTTATTTGCCATTTACAGAAAACTAGAAGCCCTTGGAATGCTCTTAGCTGATGTTCGCCTTCATTCTAAGAACCATTCATCCGAGGACACTGCCGCAACACAAATGCTATTCACCCAATTAATGCCGGTATTAGCCATCGTCTTTCTCATGGTTTTAGTATCAGCCCTGAGCTCAAGCATTCTGCCTCCAGTGGGCATGCTATTTATCCTAGCGATATTGATGGGCACAGTCATTTATCTATTGCGCAAGCAACTGATGAAGATTCACACAACCCTTCAAGTAGCCTTAACAGAATCATTCAAAGAGAATAGTCAAACTCCGCAGCCTTAATGAGCAGTTTGATGTGACTCATTTTGGCTGTGGCACAGCAAGTAAGCGATAATCACCCCTGTGGAAAAAGTACGCATATCAAAACTAATGTCCGAGCAAGGAATTTGCTCAAGACGCGAAGCTGACAACTATATCGAGCAAGGCTTGGTATTGGTTGATGGCGAAGTTGTCAGCGAATTAGGTGCAAGAGCTTTCCCTAATCAAAAAATTGAATTGAAGAAAGCAGCTATCGCACAACAAGCGCGTCGCTACACCATCATTCTGAATAAACCAGTTGGGTATATTTCTCATTTTGATGAAGATCGAGAATACAAGCCAGCTGCCTCGCTGATCACGCCAGAAAATCAATTTGTGCACCAGCTATCAGCAAATCTTCCTGGTAAGTTCAACACCCGAGGTTTAGCTCCTGCTGGACGCTTGGATATCGACTCAAGCGGTTTATTGGTATTAACTCAAGATGGACGAATCGCCAAACTATTGATTGGCGAAAACAGTCCAATTGAAAAAGAGTATTTGGT
>JBJOKN010000151.1:0-2995 GCA_046046075.1 Pseudomonadota bacterium | reverse complement strand
TATGCACGGTGAAGAATTTTTCGCCATCGAATGTTGGAGAGATCTTCATGTGACGATTGATCCACTTAAGAGCTGGGTTGTTGTCAAGATCCGGCTCCTGTCCAGCAGCCCACCACATCTTGACACCCGTGAATAGCAAGAATGCGCCGAAGACGTACATGACCCAATGGAACTGAGTGATCAACCAAGCACCAATCAAAATCATGATGGCACGCAAGACCAAGGCACCCAAGATACCAATCATCAAGACGCGCTTCTGAAACTCTGCAGGTACAGCAAAGTATGTGAATAGCATCAAGAAGACAAAGATGTTGTCTACGGCCAGTGCTTTTTCAACCAAGTAACCTGTGATGAATTCCAAGGCCTTGGCATCAGCAAGCTCTTTGTTCACAGGATCTTGTCCGGTACCACCCAAGAACCACCATAACCAGCCCACGAACACAAAAGATACTGCCACCCAAATCAGCGACCAAATGGTGGCTTCTTTGATACTGACAGCGTGAGAGCCCTGACGGCTCATAGCGAAAAAGTCGACAATCAGTGCAACGACCACAAATGCTGCAAATAGCGACCACAACAAGGGAGTACCGATGGTTATCATCGTTTATAGCCTCTCAACCCAAATCGGCATTATTCGGGCACAAATTAATTAAGGGATCCCTGTTAGTCTTGCTGCTCGGAACTGAAACCACCGAGTTAAGGCACCGAACACAGATGTTTGCCACTTCACCTATGTCGTAATGACGGCACCAAAATACAAAGTTCATGCACTAGGGCATCAAAGCATTTGTATCAGCTACTCCCTTTGAGAGATGTGAGTAATGTAATTGAATATTTTTAACTCGTCAAATGACACCAACAATGGAGCGCTTTTACCCCAAAGAAAAAAGGGCTTTTCAGCCCTTTTGTCTATTGAGTAACAAGCTTAAGCTTTTTTTACTTGATGAGACCGCAAGCGATTCTTGGTCCAGAGTTGCCCGCTGGCTGAGACTTATAGTCATCTGGATCACGATGTATCACAACAGATTTTCCAATGATTCCATTTTTGCCACTATCAACTGCTAAGCCACTGATCTTCGCTGAGTAGACTGCATTGCCGTTGGCATCAGTTTTGATATTTGGCATGTCTCCAGAGTGATGCGCCCCATGACCTGGCATTCCGTGAGATTTTCCATCGGGATTAAAGTGACCACCTGCACTTGTGGCATCTGGAGCAGAGCAATCACCTTTTTCGTGCACATGAAATCCGTGCTCAGCGTTTGGTCTTAATCCAGTGATATTTGCAGTAACAATGACGTGGTGACCATGTGATTCAAAATTAACAGTACCTTTCGTGCTTGAGCCTGATCGCGACTCTAAAGTTGCAGATGCTTTCTGACCGCTACCGTAATGAGTAGACTGACAACCGATCAAAGGGACAATTGCTACCAAACCAACCAATAAAGCAGTTTTTTTCATGATGATTCCTTTTCTGCATTGACCAACAAAGCTCTCTTGAATTCATTCTCCCACCTTTAAATGATTAAAGATATGTTCTTGAGCTTGAAACAATAACGATGAGCCTGAGATACTGCCTATTTGCAATAGAAGATATTGATTACAAAGGGTAATTTGATTTGGGAAAAAAAAGGGCTTTTCAGCCCTTTGTGTCTTTGATGTTGGCGGAGACGAGAAAATGATCAGCAACTGGTCGCCATCTGAAATTAGCTAAGTCCGTCGCATCAAACGTCAGCCCACATTCTAAGTAGATTGTGATAGACACCCGTTAATTTCACTGATTCATCTGTATCACCCTGAGATTTTCTTAATGACAAGATGCTCATATCCAGGTCATATAGGAGTCGGCGTTGATCATCAGAACGCACCATGCTTTCAGTCCAAAAAAAGCAAGCTACTCTTGAACCTTTGGTAACAGCTTGAACACGATGCACCGAAGAGCTGGGATATAAAACCATGTCACCTGCCGCAAATTTAATACTTTGAGACCCATAAGTATCTTCAATGACCAACTCACCACCCTCATAATCTTCAGGCTCTGATAGAAATAATGTGCAAGACACATCAGTTCTTACATGCCTACCTGTAGCAGCATGAGTTCTTACCGAGTTATCAATATGATTTCCAAATGAATTATTAGATCCATCGTATCTATTAAATAGAGGCGGATAGATCTTTTTTGGTAATGCCCCTGTTAAGTACTGAGCATTAATTGATAGTGCCTGCAAAACAATACCCCTGGCTTTTTGGGATGCCAAGCCATCTTCAGGCAATTGTCGATTATTTTTTGTCTTGGCTGACTGTGTGCCAGCCGTAATAGAGCCATCTGCCCAATCAGCTTCATCGATGATTTTTCTTATCTCAGATACTTGATCTTTTGTTAATACATTCGGTACATGTAACAACATGCTGATGACTCCTTGGCAAATTTAGAATTTATAAATTCCAGTTAACTGAAACGCGCGTTTAGAGCCTGGCACCACAAAACTACCATTCTCGTAGGCTGACTCATAAATCGTCTTATTCATTAAATTCTGAATATTTAATTTAATCGAGTACTCATTTTTGATGTCGTATTGAGCCATGGCATCAAAACGAACATAACTTGGTACGTTATTGACATTTGGTGCATTGCTACTTAAACCGTAGATGATTCGTCTACCCACTGCAGTTGCTCCACCACCCACTTTCAACTGAGAATCAACACGATATGTTGTCCAAAAGTTATACGTGTATTTGGGTGTATTGCGTGGAGTCATGCCTTCAATAGCAATATTGTGGCGTGTTGTTCCAGAATAACCACGTTCATCAATTTTGGCATCCATGAGAGCCAGCCCACCAAAAACCTCCCAAAGGGAATTGATTCTTCCGGCAAACTCAAACTCAATGCCGTCTGTATGTCTTTTCTTGGAATTAATAGATCCACTACTTTCCAAATCAGTGTTACGTTCCCACTCTTTAGTTGCTCGATACAAAGCAGTTCTCAAAGACAAATCAC
>JBJOKN010000019.1:0-10547 GCA_046046075.1 Pseudomonadota bacterium | reverse complement strand
TAATAATCCTAAGCCGACCACTGAGCTTGAGTACACCACACCCTTCGAGTTGCTCGCAGCTGTCTTGCTGTCAGCACAAGCAACAGACGTATCTGTCAACAAAGGCACAAGAGTTCTATTTCCAGTAGCTAACACTCCTGAAACAATCTATGCACTTGGCGTTGATGGCTTGATACCGTACATTCAGCACATTGGCTTATTTAAAACCAAAGCCAAACATCTGATAGAAACCTGTCGATTATTGATTGAGCGTCATGGTGGGGAAGTGCCTGAAGATAGGGAAGCATTAGAAGCTCTTCCAGGAGTCGGAAGAAAGACGGCAAACGTGATTCTAAACACAGCATTTGGTCACCCAACCATGGCGGTCGATACACACATCTTCAGAGTATCTAATCGAACGGGGCTGGCTCCAGGCAAAGATGTTTTGGCGGTAGAAATGGCACTCCTTAAGCGAGTGCCAAAAGATTATTTAATTGATGCCCATCACTGGTTGATCTTGCATGGACGCTACACCTGTAAAGCCAGAAGTCCAGATTGTGGAAAATGCATCGTTGAGCCATTATGCTCATTCAAACAAAAGAATTTTTCAGTATGAGTTTATTTAATCCCAGCAAAGAAGAAGTTCGGCAATTCTTTTGTGAGGCTTGGGCCAAGCATCAGCGCTCTGGCATTCTCACACCCTTGGAATCAATCGCCGCTAGATGGATGGTAGAGCATCCTGAGTATCACGAGATCTTGAGTGATCTTGAGTCTGCAAAAGAGGCCGAGTACACACCTGAAAAAGGACAAACCAATCCCTTCTTACATCTGTCCATGCACATGTCCATCACAGAGCAGGTACAAATTGATCAACCACAGGGAATTCGTGAAGCCAGCCAGCAATTGATGATCAAGTTAGATTCTGAGCATGAGGCTCAACACAAGATCATGGAATGTTTGGGTCAGGTTCTATGGAATGCTCAAAGAGATGGCACTCCACCTGATATGACGGCCTACGTTGAAGCTATTAAAAAATTACTTTAATGCGCCAATTAGCTTGACTGAAGTTTTTCTTGGGCTCTAGCCATCGCAGCTGCAATGATCGCTCGTTTACGTTCAATCTCTGCTTTCTCATCTTTAGTTTTAGCGCTTTCAAGATCAAGAGCTTTCGCCTTACTTTGGGCTTTGAGTGCTAAACGTTTTACGTTATCAAGCTCTTCACGTTCCAATCTTTTTTCACGCGACTCATAGCGATTTTTTGCTAGCTCGGCTAATTCCTGACTCCAGGCATCCCATCCAGTTGCTTTTCCTGTGACGGGAACCATGGTGATGCAATCAACTGGACAGGGAGGAATGCAAAGATCGCAGCCTGTGCACCAATCAGCGATCACCACATGCATTTGCTTTGATGCTCCTACGATGGCATCCACAGGACATGCCTGAATGCACAAGGTACAACCGATACATGCTTTCGATTCAATCAAGGCAACCGAACGAGAACGCTCTTCGCCATTTTGAGGATTGAGTGCTAAAACTTCTTTTTTAAGTATTTTTGCTAAACGTGCAATACCTTCTTTACCGCCAGGAGGACACTGGTTATGCAAAGCCTCGCCAATAGACATGGCTTTTGCATAAGACCGACAATCAGGGTAACCACATTTGGTACATTGAGTTTGAGGAAGTGCGGCTAATAGACGATCCGATAGGTCATCAAGACCGTCTATTACTTTATGCATTCTTTGATGCTGTTTTTTTACCGGCTACTTTTTTAACAGCTGGTTTTTTCACAGCTCTTTGAACAACCACTTTACTTCCCTTGATTGCGTGTTTGCGAATAAATTGTCCGACTTCTGGGTAAACCATTTCACGCCAACGACGACCAGAGAAAATACCGTAGTGACCAGCACCTTTGACTTCATAGTGCTGTTTTTTACTCTCAGGAATGTTCTTACATAAACCGTGAGCAGCTTTTGTTTGGCCGCTACCAGAAATATCATCCAACTCACCTTCGATGGTGAGAAGGGCAGTACCTTTGATATCTTGTGGTTTCACCAGTTTGCCACCAACGACCCACTTACCTGTAGGCAAAGCGTAATCTTGGAAAACTGTTTTGATGGTTTCTAAATAGTAGGCTGCATCCATATCTAACACAGCGTTGTATTCGTCATAAAACTCGATATGAGCTTGAGCATCTTGCTTATCGCCCTTGACCAAGTCTTGGAAGTAATCCCAGTGAGATTGAACGTGACGATCAGGGTTCATGGCAACAAAACCAGTGTGCTGAAGGAAACCAGGGTAAACACGACGTCCTGCCCCAGGGTGTGGAGGAGGGACTGTGAACACCACATTGTTTTCAAACCATTCATATGATTTGTTAGTGGCAGTTGAGTTCACCATCGTTGGGCTCTTGCGAGCATCAATAGGGCCACCCATCATGGTCATGGTTCGTGGTGTCACTTCACCATTGGAAGCCATCAATGAAATAGCACCTAAGACTGGCACTGTTGGCTGACAAACGGATAAAACGTTCAAATCTTTTGCACCAATGGTGCGAATGAAGTCTTGGACATAATGAACATAGTCATCCAAAGAGAAGGTGCCATCTTCTAATGGAACCAAGCGAGCATCGACCCAATCAGTGATGTAGACCTTATGGTCTTGAAGTAATGTTCTGACTGTGTCACGTAAAAGAGTGGAGTGGTGTCCCGATAAGGGAGCCACGATCAATACAACAGGATCTTGTTTGAGTTTCTTGATGACATTCACATCATCAGAAAAGCGTTTGAATCGAACCAATTTACAAAAAGGCTTTTCAACAACTGTGAATTCGTTGATGGCAACATTCTTACCGTGAGCCACCACGTTTTTAATTCTGAACTCTGGTTTTTCGTATTCTTTACCTAGGCGATATAAAAGCTCATATCCAGCTGCGATTCTGGTTGCTGAAGGTAGTAATGACAGTGGGTTGCTTGGATTAACGAAGGTCTTTGCTGTGGCTTGAGCCCATGCTGTCAAAGGTTGAAGCAAGGCTTTTTGAAACTCTTGATATTGATACAGCATTAGTTAATCTCCCGAAATCTAAAAACGCCCAAAACGGAGTTAAGGACTAATGTGCCTTTAGGCACTTTTTACATTAGCTAGATTATCCCTAAAAATATCAATTTGTGCAATGCAACATTTTGGTGTTGTGAGCACCAAAATGTTGTCTAAGACATTGATTTTATTGGCTTATAAAACTGAGGCAATGGCTTTTGCCACACCATCAATATTCTTGCTGTTGAGGGCTGCAACGCAGATTCGGCCAGTCGAAACAGCATAAATGCCATATTCTTCACGAAGACGATCCACCTGATCAGAACTCAGACCAGAGTAGGAGAACATGCCTCTTTGCGCATTCACAAAGCCAAAGTCGCGTTTTGCGCCAGCTTGGGCCAGTTTTGTCACCAAAGAATTGCGCATTAACTTGATGCGATCGCGCATTTCAGCTAATTCTTGTTCCCACATTGCGCGTAACTCTGGAGTATTTAGGACAGTCGCAACCACCGTACCGCCGTGAATCGCTGGATTTGAGTAATTTGTTCGAATCACACGCTTTAACTGTGACATCACACGTGTTGACTCGTCTTTGCTCTCGGTAACAATGGATAGGGCACCAACGCGCTCACCGTACAAAGAGAAAGACTTCGAGAATGAGCTGGAAACAAAGAAACAGAGACCAGATTCTGCAAACAAACGAACTGCAGCGCCATCTTGATCAATGTTGTCGGCAAAGCCTTGATAAGCCATGTCCAAGAAAGGAATCAATTGCTTGGCTTTACAAATTTGCACAATTTGCTTCCATTGATCCAAAGACATATCAGCGCCAGTTGGATTGTGGCAGCAAGCATGTAACAAAACCACAGACTTCGCTGGAAGGGCCTCTAGAGACTTCACCATGCCGGCAAAATTCACGCCACGTGTCTCAGGGTCGTAATAAGTATAGTTTTGGACTGGGAAGCCAGCATTTTCGAAAATGCCGCGGTGGTTTTCCCAGCTAGGGTCGCTGATTGCAACAACGGCATTCGGTTCTAAACGTTTGATGAAGTCAGCACCGATCTTCAGAGCGCCTGTGCCGCCAACCGCTTGGGCGGTTACTACGCGACCAGAGGCCAAAATCTCAGAATCTTTGCCAAACAAAAGGTTCTGAACACCTTGGTTATAGGCTGCAATACCTTCGATGGCCAAATAGCCACGGGCAGCAGATTTTTCCATCATGATTTTTTCTGCAGCTTGTACCGCACGCAACAATGGAATCTTTCCATCATCTGTGAAATACACGCCAACCCCAAGATTTACCTTGGTTGGGCGGCTATCAGAGTTGTAGGCTTCATTGAGGCCAAGAATGGGGTCACGGGGGGCAAGTTCGACGTTTGAAAAGAGGCTCATAGTATGAAATATGTCAGAAAGTTCAAGCAAGCCTAGAATGATAGCCGAGATGCCAAAAAAGACAGAAAAAAAATCAGATATTCAAGCTTCGAGCCCCTCGGAAAATATCGTTCGTTTTCCGGGTTCGCCGTTCTTGCTTCATCAGCCATTTCCCCCTGCCGGAGATCAGCCCGAGGCCATAGCGCAGCTGGTAGAGGGTATTGAGGATGGCTTGATTTATCAAACTCTTTTGGGCGTTACTGGTTCAGGTAAAACCTACACGATGGCTAATACGATCGCTCGTTTGGGTCGTCCTGCGATTATTTTTGCCCCCAATAAAACACTCGCAGCTCAGCTTTACAGTGAGTTCAGGGAATTTTTTCCGCAAAATGCCGTTGAGTATTTTGTGAGTTACTACGACTATTACCAGCCCGAAGCTTATGTGCCAACCAGGGATCTTTTCATTGAAAAAGATTCTTCAATCAATGAGCACATTGAACAAATGAGACTGTCAGCAACCAAGAGTCTTTTAGAAAGACGCGACACGATCATTGTTTCAACGGTTTCAGCAATCTACGGTATTGGTAACCCTGGTGATTACCATCAAATGGTTTTGACTGTTCGTCAGGGTGATAAATTGACTCAGCGGGACATTGTTGCGCGTTTGATTGCTATGCAGTACGAGCGCAATGATGTAGATTTTTCAAGGGGTACCTTCCGAGTTCGAGGCGATACCATCGATGTGTTTCCAGCAGAACACAATGAACTGGCCGTTCGAATTGATTTATTCGATGACACGGTCGACAGCCTTCAGTTCTTTGATCCATTGACTGGCAGAATTCGTCAGCGAATTCCTCGTTTCACTATTTATCCAGGCTCACATTACGTCACCCCGCGTGAAACTGTCTTGCGTGCGATTGAAACCATCAAAGCAGAATTGCGTGAGCGTTTAGATTTTTATGTCAAAGAGGGCAAATTGGTCGAAGCCCAGCGCTTAGAGCAACGGACACGCTTTGATCTTGAGATGTTGTCTGAGTTAGGTTTTTGCAAAGGTATTGAAAACTACTCAAGGCATTTATCGGGCGCCAAACCAGGTGAGGCTCCACCAACCTTGGTTGATTATTTGCCGCCTGATGCATTGATGTTTTTAGATGAAAGTCACGTCCTGATCGGCCAATTGAACGGCATGTACAACGGTGATAAAGCTCGAAAATCAACCTTGGTAGATTATGGCTTCCGCTTGCCATCTGCAATGGATAACAGACCATTGAAGTTCGAAGAATTTGAAAAGAAGATGAGGCAAGTGATTTTCGTCTCAGCTACTCCAGCAACTTATGAAGAAGAGCATGCTGACAAAGTGGTTGAGCAGGTGGTTAGACCTACAGGTCTAGTTGATCCTCTGATTGACGTAAGGCCGGCATCAACTCAAGTGGATGATGTGCTGAGCGAGATACATGCACGCATCAAAGTGGGTGAGCGTGTGTTGATCACTACTTTGACAAAGCGTATGTCAGAGCAGTTGACTGATTTCATGTCAGACAATGGCATCAAGGTGCGCTACTTACATTCGGATATTGATACGGTTGAACGCGTAGAAATCCTAAGAGATTTGCGCCTAGGTGTTTTTGATGTGCTGATTGGTATCAATCTGTTGCGCGAGGGCTTGGACATTCCAGAAGTTTCTTTGGTGGCTATTTTGGATGCTGATAAAGAGGGCTTCTTGCGTTCAGAAAGAAGCTTGATTCAGACGATTGGTCGCGCTGCTCGAAACGTCAATGGCAAAGCAATTTTGTACGCTGACAAAATGACTGACTCAATGAAGAAGGCAATTAGTGAAACAGAGCGACGTAGAAGCAAGCAAACTGAGTTCAACAAAGTTCACGGCATTACTCCTAAGGGAGTTGTAAAGCGCATTAAAGATATCATTGATGGTGTTTATGACGTTGATGAGAAACGTCAAGAGCTAAAATATGAACAAGAAAAAGCTCACTATGAAGATATGAGCGAAAAACAATTAGCTAAAGAAATTAAACAGCTAGAAAAATTGATGGTTGATCACGCTAAAAATCTTGAGTTTGAAAAAGCAGCACAAACCAGAGATCAACTTCTAAAGTTAAAGGCCATGGTTTTTGGTGCTGAGTTACACGACACAATTCAATTAAATGGAAATTAGGCATGTTTGGGTTTAAAGATTTTCGCCGTTTGTGGGCGCGCTGGAAAGAATCAAGAGATGCCTCGCAAGCATTAGATACCTTATTGTTGGTGCCTGATGACACTTCAGCTTTGGCTGATCGCAATCGCTGGGTGATTGAATTAGCTTATTGGTTGCGTCGCACTGAAAAATCAAGCAAAAACAAACCGGCCGTGACTTCAGAAGGTCATCCTGAGCATGCTCGTCTGAGATCATTTTTAAAAATACTTGAGCAGCGCCCAGATGTTAAGTTAAAAATTGCAAAATTGATTCGCAGTATTTTGCGAGACAACGATGCTCTCTCATTGCTATGTGACACAGGGGTTGCAACAAAACCTAGTTTTTGGGGGGAGATGACTGAGCGTTTGCGTAATCATTTGATTTCTCCACCACCTAATAAACCAGAGTTAACTGTTTTATTTGCTCTTGGCTTTGTTGGTCCGCATGACGCCTCTTGGGTTCATGATTTAGATGATGATTTGTTGCGCGCACTTCATGACTTAACTCATTATCAAGAGGATAAATCTGAGGCTAACAACTTGTTCAAGGATATGGCTGAGGCCATTATGATCTTGATCAATTACATCAGCGCTGCAGGCTTGAGTTACTCGGTAAGATCAAGGCTGCGTGGCGTTAGCGGTCAGGATTCACCTTTTTATCGTTTGGGTAAATTGGCTGAAGATATTCTTAAGGCGCAACCGCCACTGAATAATTCTGCTTATCAAGCTACATTAAAAGAATTCCAAGATGTATTGAATGCTTGTTACATTGCTTGTGATGATGTTTATGCTCATCTTGATGAGAATGGTGTTTCAGTAGAAACAGTATTCCAAGTCGAAACGATGCGCTTGCGTTTACTGAGGGTTGAAAAATTATTAGAGGCCTGGCTTCATCGTGATCAGGCGCAATTATTTGCTAAATTGACGGCTGATTTAATTTTGACTGTTCAAGGTCATCGCAGTATCAAGCGCCTTGCAGAGCAAACATTTGCTTTGCTATCCAGAAAGATGGTTGAAAGAAGTGCTGAGACTGGTGATCATTACATTGCTGGTACTCGCAAAGAGTATTTTTCAATGCTTAAAAAATCTCTGGGCGGTGGTGCGATTATTTCAGGCACGGTTTATTTAAAGTTTTTGATCACCAATCTTGGTTTGGTTCGTTTTTTCGAAAATATTCTTTTATCTGCTAACTATGCCATCAGTTTTTTATTGATTCAGTTTGCCAACTTTACTTTAGCAACCAAGCAGCCTGCCATGACGGCCCCAGCCTTGGCGCAGTTATTGGACGACGTTCAAACGAAGGAAGGCTTGGATCGTTTTGTTGATCGTGCCATGGCCTTGATGAGATCTCAAGCCGCATCTATCTTTGGTAACTTGGCCATGGTGATTCCTTTGGTGATTGCAATTCAGCTTGGCATCATCTTATTGCTGGGTCATCCCACCATGAGTCCAAGCAAAGCAACTCATATCTTTCATACTGTTTCTCCATTCAGTGCAGCATTTTTGTTTGCGGCTTTTACCGGGGTTCTTTTATGGCTTTCGAGTGTGATTGCTGGTTTGATTGACAACTGGTTTGTCTTACATCGCATTCAAGATGTGATTCGTTACAACCGCAGAATCACCATGGTATTTGGCGACATTAGGGCTGCAAGATGGGGGCAGTGGTGGAGAGACAATATTTCTATTGTTGCTGCCAACGTTTCTTTAGGTTTCTTGCTGATTTATGGACCAACCTTCTTGGGCTTCCTCGGTATTGGTATGGAAATTCGTCATATCACTCTTTCGGCTGGACAATTTGCTGCGGCTGCGACTGCTCTTGGATGGAAAACATTCTTGATGTCTGGTTTCTGGTTAGGAATCTTCGGTGTTTTATTGATTGGCCTTTTTAACGTTTTGGTCAGCTTTTCTCTGGCTTTCAATATGGCATTACGTTCAAGAGATTTGCCTACTTTAGATAGAAGACGACTCTACCTAGCCGTCAGAGGAAGAATCAAGGCTGATTTCAAGTCTCTTTTATTTCCACCTAAGTAATTGATTCTTATAATTTAAATATTCTTAGGCATGGCTTTTCTTATTACTTGAGCAGTTTATTTGGGTATCTGATATAGTTGAGCGTAAGAGTCAGGTATTAAACGTTTCAACAACCCAATTTTGATGAGGTAAGAGATGAGACTAACAACCAAAGGACGTTTTGCTGTCACTGCAATGATTGATTTAGCCCTGCGCGAATCTCATGGGCCAGTAACACTTGCTGGCATTAGCCAAAGGCAACATATTTCATTGTCATATTTGGAGCAGTTGTTTGGTAAATTGCGACGCTTTGACATTGTTGAAAGCACTCGTGGTCCAGGTGGTGGTTACACCTTGGCGCGCAAAGCTGACCAAGTCACAGTCGCAGACATCATCATTGCTGTTGATGAACCCTTAGATGCAACTCAATGCGGTGGCAAAGGTAATTGCCGTGGTGAAGATGCTGGTCATGGTCGTTGTATGACCCATGATTTATGGACCAGTTTGAATCAAAAAATGGTTGAGTATTTAAGCTCAGTCTCATTGGCTGATTTGGTCAAGCAACAAGAGGGCAGAGTTCGAGTTGGCGAGATTCGTGAGAGCAAGATAAAAATTGAGGCTCCAAGAGTCTCTAAGCCATCTACTGCAAGTGCAAAAAAAGAAGTTGAGGCGAAGAAAAAGCCATTGGCAAATTCAGTATTTACTTTTGCCCAGCAAATTAATTGATATTTGTCATTGATGTAGTCACACAATAAATAAAAAAGATATTGAGATAAAAGGAAACAAACATGTCATCACCTAAACCAGTTCCTATGTTTAGTCCAGAGCACTTCCCAATTTACATGGACTATTCAGCCACAACACCGATTGACCCAAGAGTGGTCGATGTGATGATCCCATATCTGCGCGAGCAATTTGGTAACCCAGCATCACGCAGTCATGCTTATGGTTGGAGTGCTGAGGAGGCGGTTGAGAATGCGCGTGCGGAAGTTGCGAAATTAGTCGGTGCTGATCCACGCGAAATCGTTTGGACCAGTGGTGCTACTGAGAGTAATAACTTGGCCATCAAAGGCGCTGCCCATTTCTACAAAGAAAAAGGCAAGCACATCATCACAGTCAAAACAGAGCACAAGGCAGTTCTAGACACTTGTCGTGAATTAGAGCGCGAAGGCTATGAAGTTACTTATCTTGATGTCTTGCCAAATGGTTTGATTGACTTTGAAGTATTCAAGGCTGCTGTTCGCCCAGACACCATCGTTGTTTCTGTGATGTTTGTGAATAACGAGATTGGTGTGATTCAAGATATTGCAAAAATCGGTGAATTCTGTCGTGAAAAAGGCATTGTGTTTCACGTAGACGCAGCCCAAGCCACAGGCAAGGTTGCCATTGATTTGCAAACTCTTAAAGTTGACTTGATGAGCTTCTGTGCTCACAAGACCTACGGACCGAAGGGGGTGGGTGCTTTGTTTGTGCGCCGTAAGCCACGTATTCGTATCGAAGCTCAAATGCATGGTGGTGGCCACGAGCGCGGTATGCGTTCAGGTACTTTACCGACTCATCAATTGGTGGGCATGGGTGAGTGCTTCCGCATTGCTCGCGAAGAGATGGCCACTGAAAACGAGCGTATTCGTATGTTAAGAGATCGTTTATGGAATGGCTTGAACCAGATCGAAGAGGTTTATCTCAACGGTGACATGGATCAGCGCATCCCACATAACTTGAATATCAGCTTTAACTATGTTGAAGGTGAATCAATGATCATGGCCTTGAAAGATATCGCTGTGTCATCAGGTTCTGCATGTACTTCAGCATCATTGGAGCCTTCCTATGTTTTGAGATCATTGGGCCGCAACGATGAGTTGGCCCACAGTTCTATTCGTTTCACCATCGGTCGCTTTACAACAGTCGAAGATGTTGATTTCACCATTGAGTTGGTCAAGAGCAAAATTGCTAAATTGAGAGAT
>JBJOKN010000018.1:0-10607 GCA_046046075.1 Pseudomonadota bacterium | reverse complement strand
TTGAATGCAGTCGGCGGGGTAAAAATCACTGAGCCAGCTGCTGATTTAGCAGTTCTATTGGCAATTCAGTCATCAATGAAAAATAAAGCTTTACCAAAGAATTTGATTGTCTTTGGAGAGGTTGGCTTGGCCGGAGAGATCAGACCTTGCCCAAGAGGTCAGGAGCGCCTCAAAGAGGCTGCCAAACTAGGTTTTAAGCAAGCGATTGTTCCAAAGGCCAATGCCCCTAAAACGAATATTCCAGGATTGACCATCATCGCAGTTGATCGAATCGATCAAGCGATACAAGCTGCTAGAAATCTAGAGTAGTTGCTTAAAGGTCTTCTGCTTGGATGAGTAAGACCTGATCGTCACCGGCAGAAACTTCAAGCCATGTAACATTAATTTCTGGAAAAGCATCCGAGAAGTTTTTAGCTTCATTCCCTATCTCAAGTACCAGAGCGCCCTCAGGCTTTAGGTAGTCTTTGGCATTCGCAATTATTTTTCTGACAAGATCCATGCCATCAGATCCGCCTGCTAAAGAGATTTCAGGTTCTGCATGGTATTCAGCCGGAAGATTTGCCATGGACGTTGCATTCACATAGGGTGGATTGCAAATGATCAAATCAAATAAATTATCTTCATTGGGTGAGGGCAGTGATTCAAATAAATCACCTTGATAAATCTCGATCTGTTCACTGAGATTGTGGCGATCAATATTTTTAGCAGCGAGTGAGAGTGCCTGCATGCTGATATCAGAGCCGCAGACTTCAACATCTGGACAAGATAAGGCCATCAGAATCGCTAATGAGCCATTACCGGTGCATAGGTCTAAGACTTTGGCACTGGGGGGCAACCAAGGCTCTAAATGACCATCAACAATTAATTCAGCAATGAATGAGCGCGGCACGATGCTGCGCTCGTCGCAATAAAATGGAATGCCCATCAACCAAGCTTCACCCAAAATATAGGCCAAGGGTTTACGTGTGCTGATGCGTTCATTTGCCCAAGCGTCTATCTTGGTTTGAATATCGGGCGTTATAGGGGTGTCTAAAGCATCTGCAGCATCTTCAGGGGGAAAATCTAGTGCTGCAGCTATGATCCAAAGAGCTTCACTTTGTGCATCAATGGCACCATGACCATAACTTAAGCCAGCGCAATCTAATTTCTCAGTCAGTTCTTGCCAGCAAACTTCTAAAGTTGTTTCAGTTTTCATAAATGTGCTGAGAGAGTTAACGCTTAAGCGATTAACTTTTCTAAAACACCTTTGTAAATATTTTTAAGTGGTTCAATATCTGCAAGTTCAACACGTTCATTGATTTGATGGATGGTTGCATTGCGTGGTCCAAACTCAACAACTTGAGGACAGATCTTTGCAATAAAGCGAGCATCACTAGTGCCACCAGTTGTGGAAAGTTCTGCAGCCACATTTGTTACTGCCTTAATCGAGGCTTGCATGGCTTCAGATAAGTTGCCAGGTTGTGTCAAAAACGGTTCACCGCTGAGATTCCATTCAATCGTGAAGTTCAATTGATGTTTTTTCAGAATCGCTTCAAGTTTCTCTTTTAGTTTGTCAGCTGTATTTTCAGTTGAGAAACGGAAATTAAAATCAATCACCACTTCACCAGGAATCACATTGGTAGCACCTGTGCCGGCATGGATGTTAGAAACTTGCCATGCGGTTGGCTGAAAATAAGCATTGCCCTGATCCCAACTAACGCTGGCAAGTTCAGCAAGAGCAGGGGCCATGAGGTGTATTGGATTTTTAGCCAAATGCGGATATGCAATATGACCTTGAAGACCAATCACTTTTAACTTGCCTGATAAAGATCCGCGGCGACCGTTTTTGATGGTGTCGCCTAATTGATCAACGGAGGTTGGTTCACCCACCACACAGTAATCGAGACGTTCACCACGTTTTTTTAATTCATTGCAGACAATCACAGTGCCGTCATGTGCCGGACCTTCTTCATCGCTGGTTAATAAAAAGGCAATAGAACCTTTGTGATCAGGATGCTTTGCTACAAACTCTTCTGTCGCCACCACGAACGCAGCTAATGATGTTTTCATATCTGCTGCGCCACGACCATATAAGAAGCCATCTTGCTGTGTAGGTTGGAATGGATTCGAAGACCACTTGTCGAGAGGGCCTGTTGGAACTACATCAGTGTGACCGGCAAAACTCAAAAGAGGGCCTGGTTTGCCAAGGCTGCCTCTTTTAACTGCCCATAGATTGGTTACTCTGAAGTGATCGGGACCACTCATCATGGTTTCGCACTCAAAACCAATCGCTTTGAGTCGGTTCGCAATCAAGTCTTGGCAGCCGCCATCAGCAGGTGTTACTGAATTCTGAGAAATCAGCTGTTCTGTTAAGGCTAAGGTTGAGTTTGTAGTCACAGATAATCTTTAATGAGTTAGCTTAGTCTCTTAATAGGTCATTAATAGCTGTTTTAGCTCTGGTTTGAGCATCAACCTTTTTAACGATCACGGCTGCATAAAGGCTGTACTTACCACACGCAGATGGTAGTGAGCCAGGAACAACCACTGAACCAGCAGGTACGCGACCATAATGAACTTCACCAGTTTCGCGATCGTAAATCTTGGTGCTTTGACCAATGTATACACCCATTGATAAAACAGCGTTTTCTTCAATCACTACACCTTCAACCACCTCAGAACGTGCTCCGATAAAACAGTTGTCCTCAATGATCACAGGACCGGCTTGAACGGGTTCTAGCACACCACCAATACCAACACCGCCTGAAAGGTGAACATTCTTACCAATTTGTGCACATGAGCCGACCGTGGCCCAGGTATCAACCATTGAGCCTTCATCAACATAAGCTCCAATATTGACGTAAGAGGGCATTAAAACCACATTTTTGCCAATGAATGAGCCGCGACGAGCAGTTGCAGGGGGAACTACGCGGAAACCACCCTTGGCAAAGTCTTCAGCGGTGTAATTGGCAAATTTGGTTGGTACTTTGTCGTAAAACTGTGGGAAGCCATTTGTGCCATTGGCTGACATCACTTGATTGTCTTCTAAGCGGAAAGAGATCAAAACAGCCTTTTTGACCCATTGATTCACATTCCATTTGCCAACTGACTGGCGCTCAGCAACGCGAATAGATCCGTCATTTAAGCCTGCTAATACGGTTGCCACTGCCTCGCGAACCTCTTTTGGGGCTGCTGAAGGTGATAGGCTGGCACGATCTTCCCAGGCTTGATCAATGATGTTCTGTAGCGTTGCCATAAACTCTTTTTCCTTTAAAAATAACAAGTAATAAGCCTAGATTATATCTGTCGACTTCAGGAAGTGCTCTTTCTATCCCTACCTTGGTATCATCACAATGATTCCATTAAAAGAAGTTAGCCGTGCGACTTAAATCTATCAAACTTTCAGGGTTCAAATCCTTCGTAGACCCCACTCATTTCGAGCTTCCAGGCCAATTAATTGGTGTTGTGGGGCCGAACGGTTGTGGTAAATCCAACATCATTGACGCCGTGCGCTGGGTTTTGGGTGAATCCAGGGCCAGTGAGCTGCGTGGTGAATCCATGCAGGACGTTATTTTTAATGGCTCTGGGCAACGAAAACCGGCTGGTCGCTCCAGTGTTGAGTTGATTTTTGATAATACTGACGGGCGTGCAGCTGGCCAGTGGAGCACTTTTGCTGAATTATCAGTCAAGCGTGTTTTGACTCGCGACGGTGCTTCAAGCTACTACATCAATAATCAAACAGTAAGACGTAAAGATATTCATGACATGTTCA
Organism: Pseudomonadota bacterium; assembly: GCA_046046075.1. Lineage (GTDB taxonomy): Bacteria > Pseudomonadota > Gammaproteobacteria > Burkholderiales > Burkholderiaceae > Polynucleobacter. The sequence continues at coordinate 6,859 of JBJOKN010000018.1, read as the reverse complement.
TGGGTACTGGTCTAGGTCCTCGTGCATACGCGATCATCGGCCAAGGCATGATTTCTAGAATCATTGAAGCTAAGCCAGAGGAATTACGTATTTTCTTGGAAGAGGCTGCTGGTGTTTCTAAATATAAAGAGCGTCGCAAAGAAACCGAATCTCGTTTAGAGGACACCAGAGAAAACTTAACGCGTGTGGAAGATATCTTGCGTGAGTTAACGCAGAACCTCACCAAACTTGAAGGTCAGGCTCAGGTTGCTGAAAAATACAAAGATCTGAACAATCAGATGACGCAACAACAACAATTATTGTGGTTGGTTCGTCAGACTGAAGCAGGCAAAGAGCAAGAGCGTCATGCAAACGCGATCAGAGATGCTCAAGTTCAATTAGAAGAGCAAACTGCAAAGCTTCGCCATGCGGAAGCTGAGTTAGAGGAATTAAGAAGTTCTCACTACGCATCACAAGATTTGGTCTCAACTGCCCAAGGTGAGCTCTATGAAGTGAATGCTGAAGTTGGCAAGCTTGAGAATGAAATTCGTTATGTTCAAGAATCTCGTGCACGCCTACAACAACAGATTTCAGATTTACAAGCGCAACTCTCCCGTTGGTCTTCGCAGGAGGTAGCTGCAGCTGATGCCTTGCGTCAAACCAATATCGATTTAGAGTCTGCGCGTGAAAATGAAGAGCGTTTCTTGGAAGCGCTTCACCAGGTTCAAGAGAAGTTGCCAGCTCATGAGGTGACTTATTTAGAAACGCAAAAAGCTTTAGATCAAGCGCGTGAGGCAGTGTCATCCACTGATCAGCGTTTAGCCAGTTTGGCTGAAAGAGTTTTAGCGGCTGGACGTCAGTTAGATCAACTTCATCAACGTCAAGAACGACTGCAGGCTGATTTATCTACTTTGGTGAAGCCTGATGCTGAGGCGCTAAGCCTAGCAACCGATCGTCAAACCATGGCTCAGCGCAAAGCTGATGAAGCTCAGGAAGTTTCTGAGGCAGCGAATTTGAATGTTCCAGAAGCAGATGCCACGAGACAAAAAGCCCAGCAGGCATTACAAGAGTCATCTGCTGCACTAAGTCAAACACAAGCTCGTTTGAGCGCTTTGCAAGCTTTACAAGAGAAAGTTCAAGCTCAAGCAAAAGTTGGTCCTTGGTTAGAGCAAAAAGGCCTCAACAAAAAACAACGCTTGTGGCAAGACTTACAGGTTGAAAAAGGTTGGGAAACAGCCCTTGAAGCAATCTTGCGTGAGAGAGTCACAGCTTTACAAGCCAGTGATTTGAATGAGGCTGTTCGTCTTGCTCAAGATGCACCGCCATCACGTTTGGCGTTTTATTCTGGCAATGGTGTTTCAAATTCAGATTCAGGCGCCAATGGTTTAACCAGTTTGATGAGCCGTGTTCAGGTCAAAGATCTCGGTATTAAAGCGGTGATTCAAGAGTGGTTGGGCAATGTTTATATTGCCGATAGCTTGGAAGATGCAATGCGTCGCCGTGAGCAATTACCTCAGGGTGGTGTGCTTTTGGTTAAAGAAGGCCACATTGTGAGTCGTGTGAGTTTGCAGCTCTACGCAGAAGACTCAGAGCAAGCTGGTTTATTGGCGCGCGGTCAAGAAATTGAAAACCTAGATCTACAGCTAAAAGCTCAGCAACTGATTCTTGATGAAGCCCAAAGTGAAGCTAATCGCGCCCAATCTGCTTATCACCAAGCTCATCAGTTAGCCCAGCAGGCTCGTCAAACAGCTGAACAAGCTGTGAGAGAAGCTCATAACTTAGAAGTTGAGCGTTTGCAACTTGCTCAAGCTGATGAAAAATACAGAACACGTGCTGAACAAATCAATCGAGAGCTTGATGAGCTCACTCAACAATCAGCTGAACTTCAGTCCATCAGAGATGAAGGTCAGGGAGAGTTGGACCGAGTACAAGATGAAAAAGGTTTGCATGGCGATAGTTTGACGACTGCCCAAGATGCTTATCAAGCAGCTCAACACGCTCTTGAGCAAGCACGTGAAGCGTTGCGTTTATCTGAGCGAGAAGCCAGTGAGGCATCTTTCAACACCAGAACCTTGGTTCAAAGAATCAGCGATTTAACGCGTGATCAACAATCTGCTCAGCAGCAGGTAGGTGACATTCAAGTGAGCTTGGGTAATTCTCAAGAAGAGTTACATGGCTTATCTGACGAGGCGGCTCAAGATGCTTTACAGAATTTATTGATTCAAAGAAGTGCTCGCGAAGCTGCTTTGGCCAATGCCAGAACAGAAATGGATGCCATCTCTCATCGTTTGCGTGAAGGTGATGAAGCTCGTTTGACAATTGAACGCAGCTTGCAGCCTTTGCGTGATAAGGCTATGGAGCTTCAGCTCAAAGAACAGGCGGCTCGATTGAACGTGGAGCAATTTGCCACGATGTTGATGGATGCTGAAGCCAATGTTGAAGAATTGCGTGCGCGCTTAACGCCTGACATGAAGGTCAGCACATTGCAGTCAGAAGTGAATAAGCTCAATCAAGAGATTCAAGGTTTGGGTCCTGTGAACATGGCAGCCCTTGAAGAGTTGGCAAGTGCTCAAGAGCGTAAGACATTCTTGGATGCTCAGTCAGCTGACTTGAATGAAGCGATCAACACATTGACAGACGCCATCTCAAAGATTGATTCTGAAACTCGTGAATTGCTACAAGGTACTTTCGATCAGGTCAACGAGCATTTCGCAAAACTATTCCCAGACTTGTTTGGTGGTGGTAACGCTAAATTAGTGATGACTGGTGAAGAGATTTTGGATTCTGGTGTTCAAGTGATGGCTCAACCACCTGGTAAGAAGAATTCAACGATTCATTTGTTATCAGGCGGCGAAAAAGCTTTGACAGCGATTGCCTTGGTTTTCTCATTATTCCAATTAAATCCTGCGCCATTCTGCTTGCTAGATGAGGTTGATGCTCCTTTGGACGATGCTAATACAGGTCGCTATGCTGACATGGTTGCAAGAATGTCTAAGAACACTCAATTTGTCTTTATTTCACACAACAAGATCACCATGGAAATTGCCAGCCAATTGATTGGTGTCACGATGCAAGAGCAGGGTGTTTCTAGAATTGTTGCTGTGGACTTAGAGGCTGCGGCAACCATGGTGGAGGCTGCTTAATGACATGGTTCACTGAACTTGCTGCATCCTTAGGATTGTCAGATCTTCAGTTATCCCTTGGACTTGTTGGATTTAGTCTGCTTGTTCTAGTCATGATTTACAACGCCATGCGTATACGCAAGCTTGATAAAGACGAATCTTTGGATGACGCCATTGATTTGTCTGAACCAAGCTTTTCATCAGTAGATGGTGTTCAAAATAAATCTGAGCCAAGTCTTGGCGGCACAGCGAATGCGGCTGCATCTCCAGAGCCTGATTCAGGAAAAATCGACCCGTTAATCGATTGTGTTGCCACTTTGCGCTTACCAGAACCAATCACTGGCCAAGAAATTTTGAGTCATTTATCGGACTGGCCGAAAAATACTCAATTCACTTGGTTACATGAAGGATTGAGTACTGATGCTGTTTGGCAATCAATCACACCTGAGCAAAGTTTCACAGAACTTCAGTTGGCGATTCAATTAGCCAATCGATCTGGTCCAATTGGTATGGTTGATTTATCAGAGTTTGTATCTAAAGTTCAATTGCTATCGAATGCATTAGATGCTGAGTTAGATTTAGCTCCTCATAACGAGATCATTGAATCCGCTAAGAGCTTGGATGATTTCGCAGCAAGATGTGATATTCAGTTAGGCATCACCGTCGTACCAAAAGATGGTTTGTGGACCCTCATGACGATTCAGAATGTCGCAAATAAAGCAGGCTTCTTATTATCTCGTGATGGTCGTGAGTATCAGCGAGTGGTTTCTGGCATGATCATTTACAAATTGGTTGCTGATCAAGCTAACTTCTTGCGTGATGATTTGAGCCAATCTAATGTTCAATATGTGACATTACTTTTAAATCTACCTCACGTCTCCTATGAGATGACACCATTTCAGCTAATGCTCGATGATGCTAAGCTATTGGCTGAGGCGCTCAACGGTCACTTGGTAGATGACGCCGGTAGACCATTGGTGGACGAGGCTATCACTGCTATCAAGGGTCAGCTTGAAGAGATTTATCAAGCAATGACAGTTCAGGGTATTCCTGCAGGTTCTGCTGCTGCAAGCAGACTTTACTCCTAGGTTTGTATGTCAGATTCGGCCCGATATAACTGGCTGAAAGAAGAGTTGGCAAGTTTGGATCATGCCTACTACGTTCTTGATGACCCAAAATTGCCTGATATTGAGTATGACAAGCTCTACCGAGAGCTATTGGCCATTGAGAGTGAGCATCCTGACTGGATCACTTCTGATTCACCCTCACAGCGAGTGAGTGGCCAGGCCAGCGATCTTTTTACTGAAGTCAAACATGTGGTTCCGATGCTTTCATTAAATAATGCATTGGAAGATAAAGAGGCTGAGGCTTTTGATAAGCGATGCCGTGAAGGGTTAAATTTAAGCTCAGTTGAGTATGCTGCTGAACTGAAATTTGATGGTTTGGCTATATCTTTGCGTTATGAAAATGGTCTACTGACACAAGCTGCGACTCGTGGTGATGGTTACAGTGGCGAAGATGTGACTGCGAATATCCGCACAATCAAGGCGATACCTCTAAAGCTCAAAGGCACATCACATCCCCAGATTTTAGATGTGCGTGGTGAAGTTTTCATGAGTCATAAAGACTTTGAAAGTTTGAATCAGGCTGCAATCAATAAATCTGAAAAAACTTTTGCTAACCCTAGAAACGCAGCAGCTGGCAGCCTTCGACAATTAGACCCAAGAATCACCGCACAACGCACCTTGTCTTTTTATGCCTATGGCATTGGTCAATGTGAGCCATCAAGTTTTATCCCAAAAACCCACGCTGCATTATTAGATCTCTATGCATCATGGGGTTTGCCTGTTTGTGAACATCGTGCAGTAGTTCATTCGATTGATGGATTGATGGGTTTTTATCAATCTATTGGCGCCTTGCGTGATCAATTGCCTTATGACATTGATGGGGTGGTTTACAAAGTTAACTCAAGAGAGCTACAAGAGGACTTGGGGTTTGTCTCAAGAGCCCCACGATTTGCTGTAGCCCATAAATATCCTGCTCAAGAAGCTCTGACCACTGTTTTGGGCATTGATGTTCAAGTCGGTAGAACTGGAGCAATTACTCCAGTAGCTAGACTTTCACCAGTGGTGGTTGGTGGTGTCACTGTTACGAATGCCACTTTGCATAATGAAGATGAAGTTCGTCGCAAAGATGTTCACATTGGCGATACTGTTGTGGTTCGTCGTGCAGGAGATGTGATTCCTGAGGTTGTATCAGCTATTAAAGAAAAGCGCCCATCGTCTGCAATTGCTTTTGTGATGCCCACATCTTGTCCGATTTGTGGCTCACACATTGAGAGGCCAGAAGAGGAAGCTGTGGCCAGGTGCAGTGGAGGATTATTCTGCCCAGCTCAACGCAAGCAAGCACTTTTACATTTTGCGCAACGCAGAGCGATGGATATTGATGGATTGGGTGAAAAGATTGTTGATCAGTTAGTTGATCTGTCCATTGTCAGAACTCCTGCTGATTTATATCGCTTAGGTTTAATGGCTTTAGCAAATTTGGATCGCATGGGTGAGAAGTCTGCTGAGAATTTACTTCAATCCATTGAGAAATCTAGAAAGAACACCCTGGCCAGATTTATCTTTGCACTAGGTATTCGTCACGTTGGTGAGAGCACGGCCAAAGATTTGGCAAAACATTTTGGCCAGATTGATAAGCTCATGATGGCCAACGAGGAAGAATTACTTCAAGTGAATGATGTGGGGCCTGTGGTGGCCAAATCATTGCTCAGCTTCTTCAGTGAAGCTCATAACAGAGAGGTTGTCGAGCAATTATTGGCATCAGGCATTGAGCTCGAAGTAGAAACTTCCGCAATCAATCCTGATTTGGTCGGTAAGACATTTGTTTTGACTGGTACTTTGCCAACCATGTCACGCGATGAAGCAAAAGCACTCCTTGAAAAGGCTGGTGCCAAGGTAGCAGGTTCTGTTTCTGTAAAAACTCATTATGTGGTTGCTGGCGCAGATGCAGGAAGCAAGCTAGAAAAAGCTCAAGAGCTGGGTGTTACTGTAATTGATGAGGCTCAGATGTTAGCCTTACTTCATTCTAGCTAGCAAGGCCTTTGTCATAATCATCCGCAAAAGCGTGATTGACATCACTGTGACCTTGTTCATCCGCTCTAACAGCAATCACCACATCGCGCAGCATGGCATTGGCAGGTAAATTCCAATACTCAATTGCAATGGCAGGTGCAGGAATATTCAGTTCTGGATTAGCATCAATTTGCGCCAGATAATCGGTGTAACTGATCACAGCCTCTTCCTCGAAATAGCCCACGATGCGGTGAGCTGTTCTTGGGAAAAAGACATAAATAAAGAAAAATAAATGCCAAAACACTGCTTGAGCAATCAAGACAATCATTCGCTCAATCCAGTTTGGCTTGGCGACTTCTAAAAATGTCATGAGGTGCATGCGTTCATTTTCTGCTTCAGCCAGTAATGTACGAATCTTTGGACCGTAGCCTGTTTTCATTTGGCGCAAACTTTTTAGGTGTGTCCACATGCCGGCCACCATTCCTGGAACGGCTGCAACTGTCTCAAGAACCACAGCTCTATGACCATATCGACCGCTGAAAAATGTGTCTGCAGTCCATCTCAGTAAAAGAGTGAATCTTTTTGCAACTCGATCGCTTAGGCTTGAAGGATTGTGTCTCATAGCTTATTTCCTAGTAGGATATTCAAATAAGGCATGCATTGATGATGCTGTAAAACAAA
>JBJOKN010000150.1:0-3026 GCA_046046075.1 Pseudomonadota bacterium | reverse complement strand
CCATGTTTTGAAATAGCGATCAATTGTTTTGATGGGGCCAGGTTTGACCGCATCAAAAAATCGAAATAATAAAAATGCGCCTAATTGCCCCCAAATATCCGTTGGCATGATCATCAATAAAATCAACCAAAACGCAATGAACTCATCCCAAACAATACCGCCATAGTCGGGCACACCTAATTCTTCACCGACCTTGCCGCAAATCCAGATGCCAGCAATGGCGCCAATGGCAATGATCCAAGCAATTGTATGAGTGGAGAAAAGTATTTCAAACAACAGATAAAAGGCCCAGGCATAGAGTGTGCCCACTGTTCCAGGGGCTCTGAATGAGAGACCCGAGCCAAATCCAAAAGCCAGGGCACGCTCTGGTCTAGACCAAATCCAAGTGCGTTGCGGTTGAATCTTCATTACTTGGCTGCACGCAATGCATCACGTGTCGCGATGGCAGCTTGTCTTGCAGCATCTGCAAAATTCCCATCCTGGCTCGCATACAAAATGGCTCTTGATGAGTTGATGATCATGCCTGTACCTGGGGCATTCGGAACCTTGCCTGCCTGAACAGTCGCAGGAATATCACCACCTTGTGCGCCGATACCTGGAATCAGAAGGGGCATTTCACCCACAATCTCTCGTACCTTGGCAATTTCCTCTGGGAAGGTGGCACCCACCACCAAACCTAATTGACCCGTTTTGTTCCACTTGCTGCTGGCTAAGCGGGCCACACGTTGGTAGAGCAATTCTTTTTCGGCGGAATCTTTTTCATTCACTTCTAAAAACTGCAAATCTGAGCCGCCTGGATTGGAGGTGCGACATAAGACGATGACACCTTTATTGGCGTATTTCAAATAAGGCTCCACTGAATCAAAGCCCATGTATGGGTTCACGGTCACCGCATCTGCTTGATAGCGATCGAATGCTTCGATGGCGTATTGCTGGGCAGTGCTACCAATATCACCACGTTTAGAGTCAAGAATCACAGGGACCTCTGGGTGTTGACGATGGATGTGATCGATCAATTGAGCCAACTGATCTTCAGCGCCATGTGCGGCAAAGTAAGCGATTTGAGGTTTGAATGCGCAAACTAAGTCGGCCGTGGCATCCACGATTTCTCGGCAGAAAGCCAAAATAGCACCACCCTTACCCTTGATTGATGCAGGAAACTGTTTTGGGTCTGGATCGAGTCCAACGCACAACATGCTGTCTTGACTGGACCAAGCATGGGCGAGTTGTTCGGTGAATAAAGGACGGTTTTTCATGGCTATTTCATCAATCTTTCATCTAATCACATTAATATCTCATGAAAATCTCTAAAGAATTGAATGTGATGCTTTAGTTTTCTCAGGCTATAGGATAAACTCCGCAAACCCCTGTGGCTAACTCCTCAACATAAATAGTTGAAAAACAAGATCGGAGCCCCGGCATGATCAACCTATTCGTATTACAAAAAGGTCGCCTAGCCCAGGAGCAGGTCGATGACCGTCAAGAACTACTAAAGCACCATAACCCTATTTGGATTGATGTTGTTGACCCTGAAGAAGAAGAACTTCAGTGGATCAAAGAAGCCTTTGGCGTCTCCCTGCCCGAACTAGAAGATTTAGGCGATTTAGAAGCATCCGCTCGTTATTTCGAAGCGGAGGATGGCCATTTGCACATTCGCACGGATTTCATTTTGGATGATGATGAAAACCCACGCAACGTGCGAGTCGCTTTCGTTCTGACTGACAATATTTTGTTCTCTATCCATGAACAAGATTTACCTGTGTTCCGCTTGGTTCGCTTGCGCGCACGTTTGCGTCCAGGCTCAGTTAGAAACGCTAAAGACGTTTTATTAGATTTGTATTCAACAGATGCTGAATATTCTGCAGATGCTTTGGAAGAGGTTTATGAGAATCTTGAAGAGGCAGGTAAGCGTGTTTTGACACATGATGTGACAGATACCGATGCTGCTGGAGTTTTGGAAACAATTGCCAAAGAAGAAGATTTGAATGGCCGTATTCGTCGCAATGTGATGGACACGCGTCGTGCCTTGTCTTTCTTGATGCGCAGCAAGTTGCTCTCTGATGAGCAGCAAGAAGAGGCTCGTCAAATTTTGCGAGACATCGATTCATTAGAAAACCACACTGCTTTCTTGTTCGATAAGATCAACTTCTTGATGGATGCCACCGTTGGTTTCATTAATATCAATCAGAACAAGATCATCAAGATCTTCTCTGTGGTATCCGTTGCCTTGATGCCGCCAACCCTATTGGCCAGCATTTGGGGTATGAACTTCGAGCACATGCCTGAACTGCGTTCAGCCATTGGTTACCCATTGGCTATTACAGTGATGTTGATTTCATCGGCAATACCGTTGATTTATTTCCGCAAAAAAGGTTGGATGAAGTAAGCCTTAGTTTCAAGTCTTAGCTTGAAGTCTTGGCTTTGGCCAAGTAGAGCTTGGTTTTTTGATGAGACAGGGTAATTACTTAAAGTGATCAAAAGACTTTAAATATTGCTCACTCAGCGAACTCGATAGTTCCTGACCACTGTTATCAATCAGTCGAACCAATCTTTCAGATTGCTTGGTGATTGAGCCAATCTTGGTCAATGCAAGACCCAAGCGTGAAGATAGTGCTTCTAACTGAGAAGACTTATCCTTGGCTGCTGTGAAACACAATTCGTAGTCATCTCCGCCAGACAGTTTGCATAAACGCTGCAGCTCAATCGATTTGCTATTGAGGGTCTTCGAGCCTGGTACTTGATCAATCAAGATATCTGCGCTGACCGAGGATTGCTTCAAGATGTGACTTAAATCACCAAGTAATCCATCAGAAATATCAATGGCTGCGTTAGCAATACCAGGCAGGTTTTTGCCGAGTTCAGTTCTGGGGGTGGGGTTGTGCATGCGTTGGCTAACTGCGGAAAATTCTTCGTCAGACAAAGCCCACTCTTGGCGCAAAGCGCCAAGACTTAATCTTGCATCACCGACTTGATGAGAGACCCAAATATCGTCACCCACTTGTGCCTTGTGTCGGGCCAGAGATTGA
>JBJOKN010000149.1:0-3030 GCA_046046075.1 Pseudomonadota bacterium | reverse complement strand
TTTTTTGTTGTTGATTGCTTTATTGGTGACATGTGGCTGGCTTCTGTTCTGGTTAGGTCAAAAGCCAGTATTCACCTTGAATCACTTGACCATTGAGTCATTGGACGGTCGTGAACTCAAGCATGTGAATTTGCCAACCATTAAAACGCGCGCTTTGGATCAAGTGAAAGGTAATTTTTTCACAATTAGTTTGGATCAAGCCAGACAGGCTTTTGAAACCATGCCTTGGGTTCGTCGTGCAAGTGTTCGTCGTGAATGGCCAAATGGGATTGTGGTTGCCATCGAAGAGCACCAAGCTTTGGGGGTATGGGCTGGAAGTGATACACCAAAGCTAATGAATACTTTTGGTGAAGTTTTTGTTGCCAACATGGCAGAGGCAGAAGACAGCGCTTCATTGTTGAGATTCAGTGGCCCTGAGGGAAGTAATAAAGATGTCTTCAGAAAATACCAACAATTAAATCTCTGGTTTGAGCCATGGCAAGCAACAGTCAAAGGATTGGATCTCTCCTCTCGTTATGCCTGGAGAGTCAAGTTGAGTAATAACTTGAACATTGAATTGGGTCGAGAGTTAGACGAGCGTGATTCAAAACAAATTCAGTTGAGTGTTGAACGTTTGATTAAAAGTTGGCCGCAGGTTCAAGAGAAATGGGGTCAACGAGTGGATTCAATTGACCTTCGTTATGCCAATGGCTATGCCATCAATATAGGGAAAAAACTGTGAGCGTTATCAGTAAAGACACTAAAGATTTAATTGTTGGTTTGGATATTGGTACATCCAAAGTGGTTGCTTTGGTGGCCGAGTTAAATCCAGATGGTCAATTCAATGTTGTGGGTCTTGGTCAGGTCAGTTCTAAAGGATTAAAAAAAGGTGTGGTTGTCAATATTGAGGCCACTGTTCAGTCTATTCAAAAAGCTCTTGAAGAAGCTGAAGTGATGGCTGATCGTCGCATTGCACAAGTATTCACAGGTATTGCTGGAAATCATATCCATAGCTTTAATTCAACTGGCATGGTTGCCATCCGTGATAAAGAAGTGTCCCCTGGTGACGTTGAGCGAGTGATTGAGACTGCTAAGGCTATCAATATTCCAACCGATCAACAAATTCTTCACATCCTCACTCAAGAATTCATCATTGATGGACAAGAAGATGTGCGCGAACCAATCGGCATGAGTGGTATTCGTTTAGAGGTCAAAGTGCACATTGTTACTGGTGCCGTGAGTGCTGCACAAAACATTGTGAAATGTGTGCGCCGTTGTGGTTTAGAAGTAAATGATTTGATTTTGCAACCATTGGCCTCGAGTGTCGCCGTCTTAACTGAAGATGAAAAAGAATTAGGGGTTGTTTTAGTAGACATTGGTGGCGGAACAACTGATATCGCTATTTTTAGTCAGGGCGCCATTCGTCATACCGCAGTGATTCCAATTGCTGGCGATCAAATCACCAATGACATTGCGATGGCCTTACGCACCCCAACGATTGATGCGGAAGATTTAAAGATTCATTTTGGTATTGCTCGTCAAAGTATGGCCAATCCTAATGAAACCATTGAGGTTCCAGGTGTTGGTGATCGTGAAGCTCGTTCAATGTCTCGACAAGCTTTGGCTGCAGTGATTGAGCCACGCGTTGAAGAGTTATTGAGTTTGGTTCGTCAAGTGGTGCGCGAATCAGGTATGGAAGATTTGGTTTCTTCAGGAGTTGTTTTGACTGGGGGAACTTCTTTGATGCCAGGAGTTGTTGAGTTAGCAGAAGAAGTGTTTGCTAAACCTGCTCGCGTTGGCTTCCCTGAGTACAAGGGGCATTTGAGTGAAATTTTAAGAAGTCCACGTTATTCAACAGGCTTGGGTTTGTTGATGGAGGGTCGTGTGCAGTTGGTGCGTGGTCGCCGAATTGCTCAATCAGGAACAGTGCAGAACATTGTGGCGCGCATGCGTGAATGGTTCATGGGGAATTTTTAAGAAACAAACAGCATTAAAAATTTTTTAGTTTTATTTTTGTCGTCGTCAACCGTAGTTATAAGGAGGTAGTATGGAATTTGAAATGTTAGATGCAGAACCGGCGGGTAAGACCATTATCAAGGTGGTCGGTGTGGGCGGTGCAGGCGGTAATGCTGTGCAGCACATGATTCGTCGTGGTGTACAAGGTGTTGAGTTCATTTGCATGAACACAGATGCAGGTGCACTTCAACGTTCTAAAGCAAGTGTCAATATTCAGTTGGGCGCAACAGGTTTAGGTGCTGGTGCTAAACCAGAAGTAGGCGCATCTTCTGCGATTGAAGCCAAGGCGCGCATTGCTGATGCATTGCAAGGTGCTCACATGGTATTTATCACTGCAGGTATGGGTGGTGGTACAGGTACAGGTGCAGGTCCAATCGTCGCTCAAGTTGCTAAAGAAATGGGTATCTTGACTGTTGGCGTGATCAGTAAGCCATTTGATTTTGAAGGTGCTAAGCGTGGCAAAGTGGCTGAAGCTGGTGCTCATGAAATTGAAAACTACGTTGATTCATTGATTGTGGTTCTTAATGAAAAACTATTTGAAGTCATGGGTGAAGATGCTGAGATGGACAAGGCCTTTGGTTGTGCAGATGATGTATTGCACAATGCGGTTGCCGGTATCGCTGAAATCATCAACGAGCAAGGTTTGATCAACGTTGACTTTGAAGACGTTAAAACAGTGATGAGTGAGCAAGGTAAAGCCATGATGGGAACAGCCACTGTTTCTGGTATGGATCGTGCTCGCTTAGCTGCTGAAGCTGCTGTTGCATCACCATTACTTGAAGGTGTTGATCTTTCAGGCGCACGTGGCGTGTTGGTGAACATCACTGCAAGTCGTTCATTGAAGTTGTCAGAGACTCGTGAAGTGATGGGTGCTATTCGTGGATACGCTGCTGAAGATGCAACTGTGATCTTTGGTACTGTCTACGATGAGAGCTTGGGTGATGCCTTGCGCGTAACTGTTGTTGCTACTGGTTTGAATGGTGGCAAGCGCAAAGAAAAGCAGCCTGAAGTTATTTGGCGCAATACACAAGCAAC
>JBJOKN010000017.1:0-10642 GCA_046046075.1 Pseudomonadota bacterium | reverse complement strand
ACACACTTCTTCGTTGAGTGGATGGCTCTAGACATCATCCGTGACTCTGAAGGTGATGTGGTTGGTGTGACAGCTTTAGAAATGGAAACTGGAGAAGTGCATATTCTTCAGGCCAAGTGCGTGATGTTTGCAACTGGTGGTGCTGGCCGTATTTGGCAAGCTTCAACCAATGCCTTCATCAACACAGGTGACGGTATGGGTATGGCCGCGCGTGCTGGTGTACCACTAGAAGACATGGAGTTCTGGCAATTCCACCCAACTGGCGTTGCTGGTGCGGGTGTGTTGTTGACCGAAGGTTGTCGTGGTGAAGGTGCGATTCTTTTGAACAGCTCTGGTGAGCGATTCATGGAACGTTATGCGCCAACTCTTAAAGATCTAGCACCAAGAGACTTTATTTCTCGTTGTATGGACCAAGAGATCAAAGAGGGACGCGGTTGTGGTCCAAACAAAGACTACATCGAACTAGACTTAACTCACTTGGGCGCCGACACGATTCACAAGCGTTTGCCATCTGTTTACGAGATCGGTATCAACTTCGCTAACGTGGACGTAACGAAGAACCCAATCCCAGTTGTACCAACAATCCACTACCAGATGGGTGGTATTCCAACCAACATTCATGGTCAAGTGGTAGCTCCTAAGAATGGCAACCCGAACGAAATCATCAATGGTTTCTACGCGATGGGTGAGTGCTCATGCGTATCAGTGCACGGTGCTAATCGTTTAGGTACTAACTCATTGTTGGACTTGTTGGTATTTGGCCGTGCTGCTGGTAACCACGTTGTTGAAACAGCCTTGAAGCAAAAAGAGCACAAGCCACTTCCAGCAGATGCTGCTGATAGCTCATTGGCTCGTTTGGCAAAATTGGACAATTCAACATCTGGTGAGTACACACAAGATGTGGCCAATGACATTCGTAGCACGATGCAAAAGCACTGCGGTGTGTTCCGTACTCAAGAACTTATGGATGGCGGCGTTGCCAAGATGGCTGCAATCACAGAGCGCGCTAAGAGCATTCATTTGAAAGACAAGTCAAAAGTGTTCAACACAGCTCGTATCGAAGCTCTTGAATTAGAGAACTTGGTTGAAGCTGCAAACGCCACAATGATTTCAGCTGCTGCTCGTAAAGAAAGTCGTGGTGCTCACGCTCACGATGATCATCCAGAGCGCAATGATCAGCAATGGATGAAGCACACACTTTGGTATAGCGAAGGTAACAAGCTTGACTACAAGCCTGTGAAATTAACTCCGCTGACCGTTGAATCTATTCCACCAAAAGTTCGTACTTTCTAAAAGTATTAAGGAAGAAACATGAGCGATACACGTATATTTGAAGTCTACCGTTACGATCCAGAAGTCGATGCAGCACCACGCATGCAAAGCTATGAAGTGGTGTTGGATGGCTCTGAGCGCATGTTGTTAGATGCGTTGATGAAGCTAAAGAAAATGGATGAGACTTTGTCTTTCCGCCGTTCTTGCCGCGAAGGTGTTTGTGGCTCTGATGCCATGAACATCAACGGTAAGAATGGTTTGGCTTGCTTGACCAATATGTTGACTTTGCCAAAGAAGATTTCTTTGCGCCCGCTACCTGGTTTGCCAGTGGTGCGTGACTTGATCGTTGACATGACTCAGTTCTTCAAGCAATACCACTCGATTCGTCCATATTTGGTGAACGACACACCACCTCCTGAGAAAGAGCGTTTGCAAAGTCCAGAAGAGCGTGAAGAGTTGGATGGTTTGTATGAGTGCATCTTGTGTGCTTCATGCTCAACATCTTGCCCATCATTCTGGTGGAACCCTGATAAGTTTGTGGGCCCAGCTGGTTTGTTGCAAGCCTATCGTTTCATCGCTGATAGCCGTGATCAAGTGACATCAGAGCGTTTGGATAACTTAGAAGATCCATACCGTTTGTTCCGTTGCCACACCATCATGAACTGTGTGGATGTTTGTCCTAAGGGATTGAACCCAACAAAGGCGATTGGTAAGATCAAAGAGTTAATGGTTCGCAGAGCTGTTTAATGCCGATACCATCTGAAACCTTGTCGCTCTTGCGTTGGCGTGCGCGACGAGGTTTGCTAGAAAATGATTTGATGATGGAGCGCTTCTTTGAGCGCTTTCATGATCAGATTGAAGAGAGTGACTTAGAGCCTCTCAATGCTTTGCTAGATTTAAGTGACAATGACTTGATGGATTTGTTGCTGCGTCGCAAGGAACCGGAGGGGGAACTTGCGAATGAGGGTGTGCATCGTGTCCTAGCCATGCTGCGCCCAGTTAGAAATTAATCATTTCTACAAAAAGAAGTTGCTGGGAATAAAACTTGTTAGTTTGCTAAAAACAAAAACGCGTATAAGGGATTGAAATATGAACGCAACAAATGAAAAAGCCACGTTATCGTTCTCTGATGGCACGCCTGCCATCGAGTTACCAATCTATAAGGGAGTGGTTGGCCCTGACGTGATTGATATTCGCAAACTTTATGGTCAAACAGGTAAGTTCACCTATGACCCAGGTTTTATGTCTACAGCTTCATGCAATTCAAAGATCACTTATATCGATGGTGATAAAGGTGAGTTGCTTTATCGCGGTTACCAGATTCAAGATTTGGCGACTAACTGCGACTTCTTGGAATCTTGTTATTTGCTATTAAAAGGCGAGTTGCCAAACGCAAAGCAAAAACAAGAATTTGATAACTTGGTCATGCACCACACCATGGTGCACGAGCAGATGCAGTTCTTCTTGCGCGGTTTCCGCCGTGATGCGCACCCAATGGCAGTCTTAACTGGCTTGGTTGGTGCGATGGCTGCTTTCTACCACGATGGTTTAGACATCAATGATGCTCACCAGCGTGAAGTGTCACAAATTCGTTTGATCGCAAAAATGCCAACATTGGTAGCGATGGCCTATAAGTATTCTGTTGGTCAACCATTTGTTTACCCAAGAAACGATCTTTCATACACAGCCAACTTCATGCAAATGATGTTTGCAACTCCTTGCGAAGATTACAAGGTGAATGATGTGTTGGTAAGAGCTTTGGACCGCATTTTCATTTTGCATGCTGATCACGAACAAAATGCTTCAACTTCAACAGTTCGTTTGGCTGGTTCTTCAGGCACAAACCCATTTGCTGCGATTGCTGCTGGTGTGGCTTGTTTGTGGGGTCCTGCTCACGGTGGTGCTAACGAAGCTTGCTTGCAGATGTTGGAAGAAATTCAGGCCAACGGTGGTGTTGAGAAGATTGATGACTTCATTGCTAAAGTTAAAGACAAGAACTCTGGCGTGCGTTTGATGGGCTTCGGTCACCGTGTATACAAAAACTTTGACCCACGCGCTAAATTGATGCGTGAAACATGTCATGAAGTTCTCAAAGAGTTAGGTCTTGAGAACGACCCATTGTTCAAGCTAGCAATGACACTTGAGAAGATTGCTTTGGAAGACGAGTACTTCGTGAGCCGTAAGCTTTATCCAAACGTTGACTTCTACTCAGGCATTGTTCAGCGCGCACTAGGTATCCCAACTGAAATGTTCACTTGTATTTTTGCTCTTGCACGTACAGTGGGTTGGATTTCTCAGTGGGAAGAAATGATCACTGATTCTGAATATAAGATTGGCCGTCCACGTCAGTTGTTTGTTGGTAGCCCAACACGCTCTGTTCAACCAATCGCGAAGCGTTAATTAGGAAGATTCATGGCTCGTACTTTGTATGACAAATTGTGGGATGACCATGTTGTTCACATGGAAGAGGACGGGACTACCGTTCTCTACATTGATCGACAGCTATTGCATGAAGTGACCAGCCCTCAAGCCTTTGAGGGTTTGTCTTTAGCGAAGCGCCCAGTTTGGAGAAATTCAGCCAACTTGGCGGTATCTGATCACAACGTTCCTACAACCGATCGTTCTGAAGGGATTAAAGATCCTGTGTCACGTTTGCAAATCGACACCTTGGATCAGAACTGCGATGCCTTTGGCATCACCCAATACAAAATGCACGACAAGCGTCAAGGCATCGTGCACGTGATTGGACCAGAGCAGGGTGCGACATTGCCTGGCATGACTGTGGTTTGTGGTGATTCTCATACAAGTACTCATGGTGCTTTTGGTGCATTGGCCTTTGGTATTGGTACATCAGAAGTTGAGCACGTGTTGGCCACGCAAACATTGCTCATGAAAAAAAGTAAAAACATGTTGGTGCGAGTCGAAGGTCAATTGCCTTTGGGTTGCTCTGCTAAAGACATCGTTTTAGCCATTATTGGCAAGATTGGTACTGCTGGCGGCACTGGTTACACAATTGAATTTGCTGGTTCAGCAATTCGCTCTTTGTCCATGGAAGGTCGCATGACCATCTGCAATATGGCGATTGAAGCGGGTGCTCGTGCAGGTCTTGTGGGCGTTGATGAAACTACCATCAACTACGTCAAAGGTCGTCCTTATGCTCCTGCAGAGGGTGAGGCTTGGCGTCAAGCATTGCAGTATTGGAGAAAGTTGCACACCGATGAAGGTGCGGTATTTGACCGTGTGGTTGAATTGCGCGCAGAAGAGATCAAGCCTCAAGTGACTTGGGGTACTTCACCAGAAATGGTTTTATCGATTGAAGACAAAGTACCTGATCCTGAAAAAGAAAGAGATCCGGTCAAGCGTGAAGCCATGGAAAGAGCTCTTAGCTATATGGCACTGACACCTAATACAGCGATTGAGGCCATCACGGTTGATAAGGTGTTCATTGGCTCATGCACCAACAGTCGTATTGAAGACATTCGTGCTGCTGCTCGTGTTGTTGAGCGCATTGCCAAGAAGGTATCGCCAACTGTGAAGTTGGCCATGGTTGTGCCCGGTTCTGGCTTGGTCAAAGAACAAGCTGAGCGCGAAGGTTTGGATCGTGTGTTCAAGGCTGCTGGCTTTGAATGGCGCGAGCCTGGATGCTCCATGTGTTTGGCAATGAATGCTGATCGCTTAGAGCCAGGTGAGCGTTGTGCTTCTACATCAAACCGTAATTTTGAGGGACGCCAAGGTAATGGCGGAAGAACGCATTTGGTAAGTCCTGCAATGGCAGCAGCCGCAGCCTTAGAAGGTCACTTTGTTGATGTTCGTAAAATAGCGTAAATCCCGGAGACAATAAATATGAAAAATCTAAAATTAGTTCTTGCATGTTTGATGGCAACTGCATTGATGGGTTGCAATACGATTGCTGGTCTTGGTCAAGACCTTCAGAACTTAGGTAGCGTGGTTGATAAAAACACTTCTAAGAAATCTGATTCTGGTAATGAAGCTTCGAATTCTGGCGTGGTCGTTACCCCGGTTAAATAATGAATAAGTTCACAGTTCACCAAGGCTTGGTTGTTCCGCTTGATCGCGAGAACGTTGACACTGATGCCATCATTCCAAAACAGTTTTTGAAATCAATCAAGAGAACTGGTTTTGGACAAAACTTATTTGATGAGTGGCGTTACTTAGATCATGGCGAACCTGGCCAAGATTGTTCTAACCGCCCAATCAATCCTGATTTTGTATTGAACCAATCTCGCTACAAGGGTGGCAGTATTCTCTTGGCTCGTCAAAACTTTGGTTGCGGTAGTTCTCGTGAACATGCACCTTGGGCTTTGGAGCAGTATGGTTTTAGAGCAGTGATTGCACCTAGCTTTGCAGATATCTTTTTTAACAACTGTTACAAAAATGGTTTGTTACCAATCGTTTTATCTGCACAGCAAGTGGACCACTTGTTCAATGAAACAGCAGCTTTCAATGGTTACCAGTTAACCATCGATCTAGAAAAGCAACAGGTCATTGCACCTGATGGTCGCGCTTATGATTTTGATATCGCGCCATTTAGAAAATATTGCATGGTCAATGGTTTAGACGACATTGGTTTGACATTGCGCCACGCAGACAAAATCAAGGCCTATGAGGCTGAGAGAGTTCTGCGCATGCCTTGGTTAGCGACCAAGCTTCCTTAATTTTTCCTGTTTAAAGGTTTGACATGAAGATTGCAGTATTGCCAGGTGATGGCATTGGTCCTGAAATCATTGCTGAAGCAGTGAAAGTCTTGAATGCCTTGGGCGAACCTTTTGAAATGGAAACCGCTCCAGTTGGTGGTGCTGGCTATGAAGCCAAAGGCCACCCTTTGCCTGAAGATACATTGAAGTTAGCCAAAGAAGCTGATGCCATTTTGTTTGGTTCTGTGGGTGACTGGAAGTACGACACCTTGGCTCGTGAATTGCGTCCTGAGCAAGCGATTCTTGGCTTACGCAAACACCTCAGTTTGTTTGCTAACTTAAGGCCAGCCATTTGTTATCCAGAATTGACTGAAGCATCTAGCTTGAAACCAGAAATCATCGCTGGTTTGAACATCTTGATCGTGCGTGAGTTGAACGGCGATATTTACTTTGGAACTCCTAAGGGTATTCGCACGGCCACAGATGGTTTGTTCCCTGGTGCGCGCGAAGGTTTTGACACCATGCGTTATTCAGAGCCTGAAGTTGAGCGCATTGCTCATGTGGCATTCCAAGCAGCTCAGAAGCGCAACAAACGCGTGTGCAGTGTTGATAAATCGAACGTGCTTGAGACTTCACAGTTGTGGCGAGAAGTCATGACCCGCATTGCCAAAGAATATCCTGACGTTGAACTCAGTCATATGTATGTCGATAACGCCGCTATGCAGTTGGTTAAAGCGCCAAAAGCATTTGATGTGGTGGTCACTGGTAACTTATTTGGCGATATCTTGTCAGATGAAGCTTCAATGTTGACTGGTTCAATCGGCATGTTGCCATCGGCCTCATTGGATAAAAACAATAAAGGTTTGTATGAGCCAAGCCATGGTTCAGCACCTGACATCGCTGGTAAGGGCATTGCGAATCCTTTGGCGACCATTTTGTCTGCGGCCATGATGTTGCGCTTTTCATTGGGTAAGGCTGAACAAGCTGACCGTATCGAGGCGGCTGTACAAAAAGTCTTGGCGCAGGGTTACCGAACGGGCGATATTAAAACGGCTGGCTGCCAATTGGTGGGCACCAAAGAAATGGGTGAAGCAGTTCTAAAAGCTCTGTAAGATAGATAGCCCAGGTTCATTAACAAAATTAACAAAACTTTTTAAAAATATAGGTGTGGTGATGGCGACTCCATTGGTTGGTTTAGTAGGTTGGCGCGGTATGGTTGGCAGTGTCTTGATGCAGCGCATGCAAGACGAAGGCGATTTCGCATTCATTGAGCCAGTCTTTTTTAGCACGAGCAATGCTGGTGGACCAGCTCCTGCCATGGCTAAGAATGAGAAAAAACTTTACTCAGCTGATGATATTGATGCATTGAAGCGTTGCGAGATCATCATCACTTGCCAAGGTGGCGATTACACCAAAGAGATTTATCCGAAGATTCGTGCGGCTGGTTGGAAGGGTCATTGGATTGACGCCGCCAGCTCATTGCGCATGGTTGATGAGTCCGTGATCATTTTGGACCCAGTGAACCGCCCAGTGATTGATGCTGCTATCGGTAAAGGTGGCAATCTATGGGTGGGTGGTAATTGCACCGTGAGTTTGATGTTGATGGCGATGGGCGGTTTGTTCCGTGAAGGTGCCATTGAGTGGGTGAGTGCCATGACTTACCAAGCAGCTTCTGGAGCAGGCGCTCAGAATATGCGTGAGTTGTTATCTCAGATGGGTGCTTTGCACGATGCGGTTAAAACAGAATTGGCTGATCCTGCATCGGCTATTTTGGACATTGATCGCAAAGTGGCTGAAACCATGCGTTCAGCTAATTTCCCGAAAAAGAATTTCCGCAATACTGCACTAGCCGGTAGCTTGATTCCATGGATTGATGTGCCTGTAGAGCATGGTCAAACCAAAGAAGAGTGGAAGGGCGGTTCAGAGTGCAACAAGATCTTAGGTAACCCACCATTCAGATCAGCAGGCAGCATTCCAATTGATGGTTTGTGTGTGCGTATCGGCGCGATGCGCTGCCATTCACAAGGCTTGACCATCAAGTTGAAAAAAGACATTCCTTTGAGCGACATCGAAGGTATCTTGGCTGGCGCTAACGATTGGGTCAAAGTGGTTCCAAACGATCGCGAAACCACAGAAAGAGACCTAACCCCAGCAGCAGTCACAGGTACTTTGACTGTGCCTGTGGGACGTTTGCATAAACTCGCCATGGGTCCTGATTATTTGGGCGCATTCACAGTGGGTGACCAGTTGTTATGGGGCGCTGCTGAGCCATTGCGTCGCATGTTGCGCATCTTATTGGAGCGTTGATTTGCATTCTGCGCGGTTCGCAACTTTCTCACGTATAGCACTTGGATTCGTTTCAGCAGTTTTTGCTGGGCAAGTGCTTGCCTTGAACTTAGGCAACTTGAGTATTCAATCAAAAGTTGGCGAACCACTGCAAGCGCAAATTTCAATTCAGATTGATCCTGCTGAGCTTTCATCAATCAAGGATATTCAGGCGGCTTTGGCCAGTCCTGAGATGTACCAGCGTTTGGGTATTTCATCCTCAGCCGCTCAAGCTCAATTAAAGGTTTCGGTACTGAAGGGTTCTAAAGAAGAACCTGTGGCCATCAAGATCACTTCAGACGAAGTGTTGAAGTTGGCTGCCAATGAAATTTTTTTAGATGCTTTGGTAGAGCTTCGTTGGTCAGCTGGTTTGGTGCGCCGTGTGTATACCTTGATGGTGGCAGATCAAGCCCGGGTAGAGGTGAAGGCTGGAGATACTCTGACAGAGATTGCCAGCAAGCTCGTCGCCAATTTTGATGAAGCCAGTCTTGATCAAGCACTGATCTCTTTGTATAGAGCGAATCCTCAAGCATTTGC
This sequence comes from Pseudomonadota bacterium, assembly GCA_046046075.1. Lineage (GTDB taxonomy): Bacteria > Pseudomonadota > Gammaproteobacteria > Burkholderiales > Burkholderiaceae > Polynucleobacter. The sequence continues at coordinate 1,853 of JBJOKN010000017.1, read as the reverse complement.
GGGTGGCAGCATTCATCGTTTGATGGCTGGGGCTGAATTAAAGATGCCTAGCCAAGCCATGGTCCAGAGTGTGCCTAAGCAAGAGGCCAAAGAAATTGCCCAGTCTGCTGATGTGGCTTATCGCTCAGGCAAAGCTGACTTGCCATTGAGTGCCGTACCATCAAGCAAAGACAAGACAGCAACAACTGCTGTGGGGGACCGATTGAAAGTTGGTCCAGCTGCTGGCTTAGAAGGTGAAGCCAAGCGACGCATGGAAGAGTTGCTGGTTCAAGAAAAAGCTTTGTCTGAAGCCAAACAAAGAATTGTTGAACTAGAAAAAAATATTGCTGATCTTAAGAAGTTGATGCAAAACCAAGGCTCAACTCAAACAAAGACCGAAGGGATTGATTGGAAAAATCAAACAGGCCCATTAGCGATCGCTGTATTTGTTTTCTTAGCTCTTTTGGTTTTGTTAAAACTTTCCAAGAGTGAAGCCAACAAAGCTCGTCAGTCAGATAGTTCTGCAGCTCAGTCAAATTCTCAGTCAAACGCTGTCCCTGAGCAAGCCGCCAAGTTATTCGCATCTCTGGATTTAAATCTTGGTCCTGCAACAAAGACATCTGCCCCTCAAGGCTCTGATACTGCACTACCAACTGCTGAGGCTCTTCGCGTCAAACTAAATTTGATCAGAGCCTACATCACCATTGAAGATTTTGCTGCTGCAAGAGAAGCTATTCAAGAAGTATTGGCGGTTAGCAATCAGATTGACCCCGAGTTAACCATTCAAGCCAAATCATTGATGGCTGAAGTCAATCAACTGTCATCCAAATAGCATGCGACTTGCCCTGGGTTTGCAGTATGACGGGTCTGCTTTCTCTGGCTGGCAAACCCAAAGTAACGGTCAAACCGTTCAAGATCACCTAGAGTTGGCTCTGAGTCGCTTTATTGGAGAATCCAGTGAAGCTGTCAAAACTATCACAGCAGGAAGAACCGATACTGGGGTGCATGCCTTGGGTCAGGTGGTTCATTTTGATACCGATGTGGTGCGACCAGACCTTGCTTGGGTCAAAGGGGTCAATGCCTTTTTGCCGCCAAGCATCACAGTTCAATGGGTCAAACCAGTCCCTGATGATTTTGATGCCCGTTATATGGCTTTTGAGCGTAGCTACTGTTACGCCTTGCTCACTGGCCCAACAGCCTCACCCTTGGTTCACGGTAAAGCAGGCTTTCTGAATTTGCCTAAAGGTAAAAGTTTGAATGTGGCAGCCATGCGTGAAGCTGCTCAGGTGTTGGTGGGTGAGCACGATTTCAGTTCATTCAGGTCTTCAGAATGCCAGAGTAAAACCCCAATCAAGACTTTGTACCAAGTGTCCGTGATTGAAAACGGCCCCTGGGTTTACTTTGTTTTTAGGGGCAATGCCTTCCTTCATCACATGGTACGTAACTTGGTGGGAAGTTTGCTCTTGATTGGAACTGGCAAAGAAACAGTTGATTGGATGGGCACACTGCTAGCGGCAAAAAACCGTCAATTGGCAGGTGCTACCTTTATGGCCGATGGACTTTATCTTCTTAGGGTAGGATACCCAGAACAATTCGATATTCCTGAGCCAAATTTGGCCAATAGTTTTTTACCAATCAATCTCTTAGGATAGTCAGGTACTGATGGGCTTGCTAAAACACACCGCTGAAAAAACCAGAATTAAATTCTGTGGTTTTACTCGTTCAAGCGATGTGGATGCGGCCGTCTCTTTGGGGGTTGATGCCCTGGGTTTTGTCTTTTATGAGCCCAGCCCAAGGTATGTCAGCCCTGAAATGGCAGCTGCTTTGATTGCTCGCATGCCAGGCGGGGTAGATGCCGTGGCTTTGGTGGTCAA
>JBJOKN010000016.1:0-10911 GCA_046046075.1 Pseudomonadota bacterium | reverse complement strand
GATGCGTTCAGTCATGGAATCAACATTGGGTGTTGATAAAGATGCGTGGATCCCTGAGTATGCTCCACAAACATTCAAGCAAATCGCTAAGGAATCTGCAGCATGGCCTGTTAAGGATGGCGAAAAGACGCCTGGTAAGGTTGCTGTGTACTCAACATGCTTTATTAACTACAACGAACCAGGCATTGGTCAAGATTTGTTGAAGTTATTGGCTCACAACGAGATCCCTTACAAGTTAGTTGAAAAAGAAGCTTGTTGCGGTATGCCAAAGTTAGAGATGGGTGATTTGGAGTCTGTTGCTAAAAACAAAGACATCAATATTCCACAATTAGCTAAATTGGCAAAAGAGGGTTATGCAATCGTGACCCCGATTCCATCATGCACATTGATGTTCAAGCAAGAGTTGCCTTTGATGTTCCCTGATGAAGCTGATGTTCAGTTAGTCAAGGAAGCGATGTGGGATCCGTTTGAATACCTTGTTGCACGTAATAAAGATGGTTTGTTGAAGAATGATTTCAAAGTTGAGTTAGGTAAAGTTAGTTACCACGTACCTTGTCACTTGCGTGTGCAAAACGTCGGTAAGAAAACACTAGAAACTCTACAAATGATTCCAGGTACAGAAGTGAATTTAGTTGAGCGCTGCTCAGGTCATGCTGGTACTTGGGGTGTGAAGAAAGAGTTCCACAAAACTGCTATGAAGATTGGTAAGCCAGTGTTTAAAAACATGGCCAGCACTGAACCTGATTTCATCAGCTCAGACTGCCAGCTAGCTGGACACCACATTGAACAAGGTATGGAAGAGGGTGGAATGAAGAAGTCGCAAATGGCTCATCCAATTTCTCTTTTAGCTAAGGCATACGGCCTTTAATTGAATCGTTAGGAGTTTTAGATGGAGATGACAATGGGTAAGATCAAGCGTGAAGAATTATTGTCCCTAGAGGCATATTACAAAGCACGCCCTGAAATGCGCCTTAAGGCAATTGCTGAGCGTAAAAAAAGAACAGTGATTTTGGGCGAGCATCTCAATATGATTTTTGAGAACAAGTATTTGATGCAATATCAAATTCAAGAGATGTTACGTGTTGAGAAGATCTTCGAAGACGAAGGTATTCAAGAAGAAATGGAAACATACAATGCCTTGGTTCCAGATGGCACTAACTTCAAAGTGACCATGAAGCTAGAGTATGTGAACGAAGCGGATCGTAAGATTGCTTTGGCAAAGTTGATTGGTATTGAGCACCGTGTTTTTGTTGAAGTTGAAGGTCAGCCTCGTGTTTATGCGATTGCCAATGAAGATTTAGATCGCACAACCGCTGATAAAACTTCATCTGTTCATTTCTTGAGATTTGAATTGACTCAGGACATGATCAAATCATTGAAGGCTGGAGCTCAGTTGAAGGTGGGTTGCGATCACAAAGAGTACCCATCTCATGTTGAATCTTTGCCACCAGAGACTTTGGCTTCATTGATTGAAGATTTGGTCTAAGTAAGTACAAATAGCTTACACATCCAGATAAGAAGTCTGAATTAAAAAATGCCGCATCAGCGGCATTTTTTATATCCATTCAATTCAGCTTGATCACTATCAGCTCAATGCCAACTTATCTTAAATTTATTTCCAACCTAACTCTCTGGCGATGAACTTTTTGGCTGCTTCTGTTTGAGGATTCTCAAAAAAGTCGCGAGTATTTCTTGATTCAAGACATTCGCCTTCATTTAAGAAAATGATCTGGTCTGCCAGTGTTTGAACTTGACCTAAGTGATGAGATGTGAAAATAACACCACATCCTTCATCTGCCATTTGCTGAATAATGGCCTCGACCTGTTCTGTGGTGCTTGGATCAAGATTGGCTGTAGGCTCGTCTAAAAGAATCATTTTAGGACGTTGACACTTCGCTCTGGCCAGACTCAAGCGTTGTCTTTCGCCAGCCGATAACTTCAAAGCGGATTGATTTTTAAGATGAGTCAATCCGACCGAAGCTAAAGCTTGGTCAATATCATCGTCTGTGATCTTATTTTTACCCAAGCTATCTTTAACAATGGCCATATTGGTTCTAACGCTGGCCTTGATGAGCGGAGTGTGATGCAGAACCAATGCTGACTCAAGTTCGTCTGAGCCAGGCTTGTATGTTCCTGAATCTGCTTCCATGGCGCCATGCAATAGTTTGAGTAAGGTGGTTTTACCCGAACCATTCGGACCAATCACTGCGGTGATGCCTTGCTTTGGAATTTTGGTTGAAATAGAGAGAATCTTGCGTTCATCTCGATGAATCACAATGTCGTTCAAATCAATCATCATGTCTTTATCCATAGCGACGCTCAGCAAAAGACTTGATGATGGATGTCATTAAATTAGCAAGCAAAACTACGCCTAAGAGAACAAGACCCAAAGCAAGTGCAAGAGGTAAATCACCCTTGCTGGTTTCTAAAGCAATCGCAGTGGTCATCGTGCGAGTGACTCGATCAATATTGCCACCCACAATCATGACGGCACCTACCTCAGAGATGGCTCTGGCAAATCCTGCTAGGAGGGCAATTGATAAGGAAAAGCGACAATCCCACACAAGCCATTTGAGCTTTGCAGCAATGGGTAATCGCAATGCTGACATAGTTTCACCATGAATGCGCCAGCCATCCTCAATGATTTGACGGGTAAGCGCTGCAATGAGTGGTGTGGTTAAAACAGACTGGGCCAGGATCATGCCTTTGGGTGTGAATAGCCAATTTAGTTCACCTAATGGGCCAGAGCGCGACAGCAGTAAATAAATAACAACACCCACAATGACCGTGGGTACGCCCATCAAGCTATTTAGAACAACAATCAGACCTTGTCTGCCTGGAAAATTTTGAATAGCAATAAATGCACCCAAAGGCATGCCTAACAGACAGCCCACCAAAAGAGCGGTGAGACTGACTTGCAAAGAAACAATGACGATGCCCATCAAATTGGCATCGAGTGTTTCTAAGAGAGAAAAAGCATCATTGAAGGCCGATAACATGGCATTAGCTTAATGGTTTTTTCGACCTCGCGTACAAGCGAGGTCGACTGAGGAAAGAAATTACAACAATCTTTATTAAATATTTCTAATAAAAATTATTTTTTAGCGTTGGGGAAAAAGCTCTGTTGGCCTTCAACTTTATAACTAGCGATGGTTTGTTGTCCTTCGCTTGAGATGATCCAATCAATGAATGCCTGGCCTTCAGCCTTTTTAACGTGAGGATGCTTGCTTGGGTTAACCAGCATCACGCCATATTGATTGAAAAGCTTTGGGTCGCCTTCAACCAAAATGGCTAAATCACCTCTATTTTTAAAGGTCAACCAAGTGGCGCGATCAGAAAGAATGTAGCCATTCATGCCTGAGGCTGTATTCAAAGCAGGGCCCATGCCAGAGCCTGTTTCTTTGTACCAAGCTTGAGTTGCTGAAACCTCTACGCCAGCACCTTTCCAATAGCGAAGTTCTGCAGCATGAGTGCCGCTTTTATCGCCACGAGAGATGAAGGTGGATTTTGAGTTAGAGATTTTTTGTAGGGCTACTTGAATATCTTTGCCACCGTTGATTTTCGCTGGGTCAGATTTAGGTCCGATTAAAACAAAGTCGTTGTACATGACTTCAATGCGTTTTTCAGCAAAGCCCTCAGAAACGAACTTCTCTTCAGCTACTTTGTCATGAACCATGACCACGTCGGCGTCACCGCGACGGCCTATGTCCAATGCTTGACCAGTACCTACGGCTACTACCTTCACCTGAATGCCAGTTTTTTTCTCAAAAGCAGGTAGAAGGTGCTTAAAAAGTCCAGACTGCTCTGTTGATGTGGTTGATGAAAGAGTGATGCTCTTTTGAGCATGGCTCAGTCCAATAGTGGAAAAAGCCAATACTGCTAAAGCACTCATTTTTAAAATATAACGTTTGTTCATCTTGTCTCCTTTGTAAATATCGCTATATCATCAACAATCATTTAAACAATATCAATATGTAACAAATTTCATATGCAAATTAAGATCAAGCCCAGTGTTTTTATTCATAGAAAACATAAAGTTCATACCGAGCCGGTAGACCTGAGTTGGGTGGCTGGATTGCTCAGGGGCGTGCAGGACGGCCGTTCCTTACAGTCTGCCGCTGAACTCATGGACATGTCTTATCGAACCCTTTGGAATCGCTTAAAAGCAGCTGAAAAGGAGTTGGATTGCCGTCTTTTGATGAGTGTGAAGGGGCATGGTTCAACTTTGACTGAGGCCGCCAAAACCTTGCTAGCCATTGTTGATGAAGTGGATAAAGAGTTTTCCAGTGTGAGCAAGGAGCAGGAGAAAAGATTGCAACTTCACTTGGAGAATTTAGATAGTGATGACCATAAGAAATGGTTATTTTGTGCCAGTAACGACCCAATACTGGAGGAATCTGTACAGGGAGTGAATGCCTTTGAGCTTCGAACCATGGGTTCTGGGCAAGCTTTAGAGCGTCTGTTGTCAGGCGATGCCGATTTAGCTGGATTTCATGTGCCAGATGACGACAGTATCACTGCGGTTCGACGGCGTTTATCTGCTGAAGGAATACAGGCCTATCCAGTCATGCGACGCAGTCAAGGATTGATTGTCGCAAAAGGTAATCCCTTGGGTATTAAGCAGCTAAAGGATTTGGCTCGACCTGAGATTCGTTTTATCAATCGTCAACGTGGTGCGGGTACTCGATTGCTATTAGACAAGCTTTTGGATGCTCAAGGACTACCATCTCAAAAAATTAAAGGTTACCAACGCGAAGAGTTCACTCACTCGGCGATTGCGACAGCCATTTTGGCTGGCACAGCTGACGTGGGAGTAGGCCTAAAAAGTGTTGCCATTGAATACGGCCTTAACTTTATACCCTTAGGGGATGAAACCTATTTCTTAGCCATGTCGCCCAATCTTATCAAGCGCAGTGCTGTGAGTGAGTTGATTCGGAAAATTAGAAGTCATGCTAATTCTCGTGCTGGGTACGAGGAAGTCAAGCTCAGAAAAAAACCAGTGAAAAATAAAAATATTTAATTTAAAAATATTTTTATTAAGTTCTAACGATGTGAACACTGCAGGATGCTTCTTCAACAATTTTGGTCATTGAAGTTCTCCAAGGAGCAACCTTATTAGGAATCTTGTGTGAGGCACCAATCATGATCATTGAGGCATGATTGTCGTTAGCAAACTCAATGATACGAGTGGCTGGATCAATCGCTTCGAGTACGTGAAAAGAAACTCTTTCGGTTGGCATTTTTAATGGTTTTGCCCATTCCATTAATTGTGCTAAATGGTTGCGAACAATCCCAGAAGCAGTTTGTGTCTCATCATTACCCTCGAATGTGGGGGTGCTAAAAATAGTGCTTAGACATATGATGCGACTTTCCGGATAGGCTTGTAATAAATGTTGCGCAGCATTTTGCATTTTTGAACGCAACACCTCGTCATGTTGTCGAGTATCAATAGCTACAACTAAGACAGGCGCATTGTCATGCGCATTGCTTGGGCGAGGGCATTCTGAAGGTTGATAGCCGGCAGCTTTGAGCCAGCGTTTTATATTCACCCATGGACTATTGGGGTAAATTTTTTCTGACCTCTCAGTTAGTTGAATGCTTTGAGGATTTTTGAGGATATGCCCCAAGCGCTTTGCGTTTTGGTAGCGCTCATCAGCCAAAGGTTCAAGACATCTCAAAACAACCTCTTGAAGCCAAGGAGGAATCTCTTTCCTTAATGCCCTTGGAGGAAGGGGTTCGCTCCACATTCTTTTTCTTAAACCACTCACTGAGCTTGGTGAGCCAAATGGATGTTCTCCAGTTAGCATTTCATACAATAGTGCTCCTATAGAAAAAATATCACTGCGCCAATCATTTCTGATGCCCATGATTTGCTCGGGAGAAATGTAAGGTGCTGAACCTATGCCTTTGATCATCGCTTCCTGTAAAAGATCAGGATAACGTGAGTGATGAGCTAATCCAAAATCAATGAGAGCAATGCCATTATTTGGCTGAATCAAAATATTTTCAGGTTTAACGTCCAGATGGATCACATCCTGAGCATGCAAAGTTCCAATGGCTGTGGCAATGTTGGAGACAATTTCGATGATTTTTTCAATATCATCGATACGTCCACCTTCTTCCTCAATGATTTTATCCAGAGAAACACCCTCTAAATGCTCCATAGCAATATAGGGTTTTGAAGAAATGTTGCCCGTACCAGCAATTCTTGGAACATAGGGGCTATTGAGTGATCGCATGATATTTAGCTCAGTTTCAAAGCCAATCAAGCTTTCAACTGGTTGATCGCGACCAATGCGAGGAACCTTCATGAGGATGGGGTAATCAACCCCTTCTTTTGTGGCTTGGTATAGAACGGCCATTCCCCCTCGATGAATGGGATGACCTATCCGAAAGCCATCAATAACATTACCTTCCTGAAAGATGTCTTGTATTGAATCTAGATTTTTGTAAAGTGCCATTGATATAAACGAAATTACTTCGCATGAAGAAGGCGTAATGCAAGAGAAATCGGCAAGCCAGCCTTTTCTACCTTATGCGCGGTTTTATGATGGTCGTAGTCTATGCGATAAAAAGTGATTTGTTCTTGATCTGGTTCAAACAATGCGTAGTTAGTTGCTGGATTTCCGTCCCTGGGTTGCCCCAAAGATCCAGTGATGGTGACCCATTTTCTGTGTCGTGCAAGAGGAATTGTTTCCCCTGGAGTTGGGTGAAATCTCAGTAATTTGCCAGCTGAACTTTCGTAGTAAATGGTTGGTTCATGAACATGTCCAACAAATGTATAGGTGGTATTAGAAGCCTCGCTACAGCGCCATGCTCCTAAGCTATCTTGAATATAGCCCCAGCCTTGGGGGTTGGCAGCGGTTGCATGAACATATGAAATATCTTCTGTTTGATGCATCAATGGCAAGTTTTTTAAAAAATTGACATGATCTTCTTTAAGTTGCTCTCGAGTCCATTCGATAGCACTCCAGGCGTCAGCATTCATGAATTTTGAATGATCCATAAAAACTGCCTGATCGTGATTACCCAGAACTGCTTTTGCCTTTCCTTGATCGATCAATTCGGCAATTTTTTCAATGACTGCTACTGGGTCGGCGTTATATCCAACCAAATCACCTAAAAAAATAAACTCATCTGCCCCGGATTCTTTCGCATGATCTATGCATGCTTCAAAAGCCTCTAGGTTGCTATGAATATCAGCAAATAGTGCAATCTTGTGATTGGTAGACATTTTGTTCGGTGATAGTTAAACAGTTGTATTTTCAGCCATAAATTAGACTTTTAGTTGTAATTTATGAAAAAGAAGTGTAATCATATAAAATTGTCACCCATGGGAATTTCATTCAAACGCCACTTGTCACATTGGATCGCAGTATTTGCGGTTCTGATGAGCTCTGTGGCGCCTACGGTCTCCCAAGCAGTTTCATTGACTCAACATGGTCAGGGTATATCACTCGAGATATGTACGACCACTGGGATCAAGATGACTCAAGTTATTGATGCCAGCGATGCTGATGAATCAGCTCAGGCAAGTGGGCACTGTCCATTGTGTGTGGTGCATGGTAATTACGCACTGCCTCTAAATCACGAGCTTTCATTCGCTAAACCAGTCAACAACAATATCTATCCGCAGCTTTTCTATCAGTCGCCTAAGCCATTATTTGCTTGGGTTGCACTTCCCTCTAGGGCTCCACCCACACTCGTTTGATTCTTAAGGTCGGCAACTATTTTTAGTTGTTCGGTAGTGGAATGCGTGCGCGCATTCAAAACAGATTCAATACGAGTACATCATGGAAAAAACCATTAGTTATAAAGCTGGAGATTTAATTTACTTATCTGGTCAATTGGGGCCTGCCTATCAGGTAATGGCGGGAACTGTTCGATTGGATCATTCTCACACGAGTCATAAATCAGTCTTGGCTAACTTGGCCATCACAGACGACTTGGTCGGTGCTGAAGTGTTGCTTCGTAAACCCTATGCCTTTCAGGCATATGCCCTGACTGATTGTGAGTTGCAGGTGTGGAAACAGCCTACGGATTTATTGGCTGAAGCCTTGGCTGAGCAACTGATCAAATCTAGTCTGCGTCAATCAGATGTTGTTTCTTTGCGTTGCGGTATGGCAATGGAGAGAATATTGAAATTCATTCAGTTACTGAGTTGTACTGATCAAGCTGGCGCAAAGGCAAGCTTGGCTTTACCTCCGTTAAAAGAAACCGCAGATATCACTGATCTAACTGTTGAAACAGTGTGTCGCTGTATTGCCAGCCTCAGAAAGCAGGGCGTTCTAGTGCCTGTGCAAGGTATTCGTGGCAATGTCAGAAATCAGTTCACATTCTCAAATCAATCTTTAGCTGCGTTGGCCGCTTAATGATGGAGAACCGCCATGCCAGAAATAACCAGCACCATGATTTTATGGGGCATCTACTTAGCTGTAGTGGTCCTGGGCTACATGGTCATCAGGAAAGATCGTCGTAAAAAATAAGTTGAACCGATATTACATAAGGAAATCTATGAAGTTAATAAAACTAACCCCAATCGCGATGGTCGCATCCATGATGATGGCTAACGCATTCGCAACAGAAACTTTATTAAATGACGTAGTTGTCACTTCGGCGCCAATGACGACGCCAACAACCATTGAGTTGGATCCTAAAGTTCCTCGTCAACCTTTGCCTGCACACGATGGTGCTGATTTCTTGAAATCGGTTCCGGGTTTTAGCGTGATGCGTAAAGCTGGCACTGATGGTGAGCCAAACTTCCGTGGTATGGGTGGTTCACGTGTGAACATCTTGGCTGATGATCAAAACATTTTTGGCGGTTGTGGTCAGCGCATGGATGCGCCAACTGCTTATATTTTTCCTGAGATTTATGACAAGGTAACAATCATTAAAGGGCCGCAAACTGTTCTGTATCCTGGGCATGGCTCAGCAGCAACAGTTCGTTTTGAAAAAGAACAAAAGACCTATGACAAGCCAGGCTACGACGTTCATGCGTCAGGTTTAGTGGGAAGCTTTGGGCGTCATGATGAGGTTGTTGATGCAAATTTTGGGAATAAAGATTTCTTTGCAACATTCACAGGGTCAAACTCTAAATCTGATAATTACAAAGACGGTAATGGCAATGAAGTTCACTCAAAATATCATCGCTATAGCGCATCATCATCAGTAGGCGTTACCCCTGATAACAATAAGCGATTCGAGCTATCCGCTGGAAGAAGTGATGGATATGCTGCTTATGCGGATAGGATGATGGATGGTACGAAATTCCTTCGTGAAAATATTGCAGGTAAAGGACAAATTAAAAATATTTCTGATCTGGTGGAGAAAATTGATTTCCAAGTTTCTAGAAATACCATTTTTCACACTATGTCTCGGGCGATGAGGGGAAATCCATCTAGTTACATGGATGTAACTCATGACACCAATGCTGCACGAGTAACATCAGATTTAAATCTAAGAAACACTACCAAAGCTAAAGTGGGGATTGATTACTCTCAATCAACTCATGCAGGTAATATGCCGGCACATGGTTATACAGATATCAGAGATGATTCAGAGTTTAAAAATACTGCGATATTTGGAGAAGTTACTGAAGAATTAAGCAAGGGCAAAAAAATAATTGCTGGATATCGTGGCGATTATTGGAGTGTGGTTGATAGGCGTACATCTATGAGCTCTGATACTGCTGGTCAAACTAGAACCGAGCTAACAAATAGCGGTTTTGCCAGATTAGAAAGTCAATTATCAAATCTTAAAAATACAAATTCATTTATTGGAATTGGTAGATCTGAGCGTATGCCTGACTATTGGGAGTTAATCTCAAATAGAAGAGATGGTTCTGCTGGTTATACAGATTCTAGTCCCAATCGTCCTTGTTCAAATGGGTGCACAAATACCCGTAGCGCACTCCAATCAACAAAAACAGAAAAAACATATCAAATTGATGCGGGTGTGATCCATAAATCTAATGGGTTTGACTTTAGCGGTTCAGTTTTTTATAACCAAATAAATGATTTCATTTTGGTGGACGCAAGGTCTGGCTTTACTTCTGGTGAATACAGAACTCCAACATCACGAAATATTGATGCTCAAACACATGGTGCAGAATTAATGGCTGGCTATGCTTTAACAAATCTTGTTAAAGTTAATTCAAGCATTGCATATGTGAAAGGTAAAAATAAAACTGACGGCTTGCCATTGGCCCAGCTAGCACCATTGGAGGGTAGATTGTCGCTTGCCTATGATGACAAGAAGTATTCATATGGCGCATTGTTAAGATTGGTTGCTCCAAAAGATGAGGTTGCTGTAGGTCAAGGCAATATTTCTGGTCAGGACGTAGCTAAATCAGGCGGATTTGGGATCTTTTCTCTAAATACTGGGTATAAGCCAAACAAAAAGACCTTGATTGCTGCCGGTGTTGATAACGTTTTTGATAAGGCGTATGCCGAGTTTATTAGTCGAGCTGGAGCTAATGTTGGTGGTGGTTTTATTCAAACTACACGCGTTAATGAACCCGGTCGAACCGCTTGGTTGAAAGCAACGATTGCACTTGATTAATCTGGTTTTAATTCTTTATAAAAATGAAAGAGCATCATGAAATTTATTAGATCTATCATATTTGCATTGTTTGCAGTTTTATCTCTATCGGCTTCTGCTGGCCCAAATGATCCATTGTTTGTCAGTTTGACAACTGATGACGTTCATCGTGCCCGCATGGCTTTAAATTTTAGTAAGCATCATTTTGAAAATGGTCACCCTTTGAGCATTTTTTTGAGTGATAAAGGTGTACTGATAGGAGTTAAATCAGGCGCAAAGGATTTTGCGGAGCATCAAAAAATCATTGCTGATGTGATTGCAAAGGGTGGTGCAGTTATCATGTGCCCCATGTGCTTGAGACATTATGGTTTT
>JBJOKN010000148.1:0-3098 GCA_046046075.1 Pseudomonadota bacterium | reverse complement strand
AGACATGACATAGGGTTCGGTGACTGTTCCATAAACAGCCAAACAAGCCTGGCTCACATCAGGTGCTCTTCGAAGAGGAATGGTGTGATCTGGGTTGATTTGTATCAACAGCATGCCCAGTGTGCGACTTCTTTGTGATTGGGTGAGGCGATGTTTGTGAAAAATATCTGACATCGGTACTGCCAAAGGAATAACGCCTTCTTGCTTATTCTTTGAAGATTTTTGATTCCGAATACTTTTCTTAGAAGGCTTGTCTGCGCGACGAGACATCGCTTGTAGTAATTGCTTGGCATTTTGATAGTCACCACGCCAAATAATGCCAGTCCCTTCGCAAGCAACTTGATATGCCTCATCAGCTGTGAGAGTGTCATCAGCAATGATCAATTTTTTAGGTGGTGGCACACCCTTTTCTGAGCGCCAACGGCATGAAAATGTTGTTTCACCTTCATCCCAAATGATGGGTGGGTGCGCGGTTTCGTGAGAAATATTTTTATACATGATGGTGTCCCATCAATATTTGCTTGGCTAAGATATCAATTCCTTTAGCAGATAAATCTGCGGTGTTAAAGCTTTTGGCTGTTTCGTAATTCACGTAATTCGAATTTTGTGAGCGACGGTAAAGAGCGTCATAGTGCTGTTCAAGTAATTCAGTTACCAATAGGTGCCATTGCCCATCTTGAGCCAGTGATTTCCAATGTGCCAAGGTCTCTTTACTGTGTAGATCCTTGAGGTAATCAATGGTGCTGATCAAATGTTGAGGATCTTGAACAAAGTAATCGTAGTCTGAAATCAAAAATTTAACTCTGGCCTCAATGCTGGCTTCAATTTTGATGCAAGGGCTTTTGCGCATCGTTTCCAATAAGACATCAGGAACATGAAGACTACCAATCTTTCTGCTTTCGGCTTCGACAAAAACAACTTTTTTAGGGTCAAATTTTTCTAATACTTGAATGAGCTTTGTCTCAAACATTTTTTGACTGGGTTGTGGAATATTCGGAATATTGCCAAGAACCGAGCCTTTGTGAATCGCCAGTTGCTCCAAATCCAAAACTTGCGCACCCAATTCATTGATTTTTTCTAAAACGCGGCTTTTGGCGCTCCCGGTTTGACCGGTGATCACCATATAACTGAATTGCTGAGGTAGAGCGCTCAGTTTATTGACCACTTCTTTGCGGTAGGACTTGTACCCGCCATCTAATATTTGCGCATTCCAGCCAATTTGTCGGAGGATATGTGTCATTGAGCCACTGCGTTTGCCGCCACGCCAACAGTAAATCAAAGGATTCCAGTTTTTAGGTTTATCTTTGAATTCGGTTTCAATATAAGAAGCGATTCTTTTGGCAATCAAGGCTGCGCCAACTTTTTTTGCTTCAAAAGGTGATACTTGTTTGTACATGGTTCCAACGATGACGCGCTCTTCATTGGATAACACTGGGCAATTGATGGCGCCGGGAATGTGATCCTCTGCATATTCCGCAGGCGTACGCACATCGATGATTTCATCGAAGCTGGAGCGCTCAAGGATGTCGGCGGTGATGGAGGATTTCATGGGGTAACAAAGCACATAAGACAATTGAATGGGCTCAATTTTCCCATGGTATTGGCCAACATTCTTAAATAATTGATTTATTTACAAAACAAATAGTCTGATGCTTGCAAATAAAAGGCAAAGACCGATGATTTGTATGATCGACCAGCGCTTGATAAACAAGAGGTAAAGCGATGCCAGTGTGATACCAATTGAGAGTAATTCAGGTTGTTGTGTAAAGCCTTTGGGCCAATACACATGAATCATGAAAAAGCTACCTAAATGAAGAATCATGCCTACAACTGCTGCCGAGATGAATTTCAAGATTTGATTGAGTCTGTTGTATCGCTTGCTCATCTCTACAAGAGGAGCGCCAAGCAGAATGAACATGAATGAAGGCAAAAAAGTGAACCACGTCGCCACAATTGCTCCAAGCGCTCCAGCCCAAAATAGATTTTCAATGCCAAGCAGTTCTTGTTTGAAGGATCCTAAGAACCCTACGAATGCCACAATCATGATCAATGGACCAGGTGTGACCTCGCCCAAGGCTAAGCCATCTAAAATTTGTGTTGATGTGAGCCATTGAAACTGTTCAACGCTTGCTTGATAGACATAAGGCAATACTGCATAAGCCCCGCCAAAAGTTAAGAAAGCTGCTTTGGTGAAAAACCAGGACATTTGACTGTAGGTATTCCCCCAGCCAAAAATGCTGATTAAAAATACAAAAGGTATTAACCAGAGCAGTGTTCCCGATAAACCAATTTTAAAAAAGTGTGAAGGGCTTAACTTGCTAGGATTTGCTGCTTCAACTTCAGTCGCTTTACTCGGTTTTACTTTGCAGTAAATCAATCCAGCGATTGCTGCCCCCAATATCACCATTGGCAAAGGAAGGTTGAATATTAGTAAAGCTATAAAAGTAATCAAGCAAATAGTTGTTAATGAAAAATTAGTGAGTGTTTTCTTACCCATCTTGTAGGCAGCAAAAAAGATGATTGCGATCACGGCTGGTTTGACAGTATCAAAGAGCGTGATGAGCCATAGCTGTTCGCCAAAAATCAGATAAGCCCAAGAAAGGCCAATGAATAAAAGTAAAGAAGGAAAAATGAATAAAACACCAGCAATGATGCCGCCCCAAGTTCTGTGCATGAGCCAACCCAAATAAGTGGCTAATTGCTGAGCTTCAGGACCAGGTAACAGCATGCAATAGTTGAGTGCATGGAGAAAGTTTTCTTCAGAAATCCATTTCTTTTTTTCAACCAATTCTTGGTGCATGGTGGCAATTTGTCCGGCTGGCCCGCCGAAACTGATGAAGCCAAGTTTGAACCAAAACCAAAAGGCTTCGCTTTTGCTTGGAACGGAAATAGGTTGATGATTGAGTGATTGATCAGAAGTTGATTGAGATGAGTTCATGCTCAATTAACTGGCCATTAATATGGCGCTTAACTCTGATGGGTGATGAATGATGTGATCAGCACCCCATTCACTGAAATGCTCATCGCAGCCACAGTAACCGTATGCCGCAGCTACTGTTTTCATGCCGGCAGCTTTCCCTGCTTCAATGTCTCTAAGG
>JBJOKN010000015.1:0-11097 GCA_046046075.1 Pseudomonadota bacterium | reverse complement strand
TTTCTTCTTGTTGAAAAGAATCTCGAACTGCTCTGAAGCTTGGTGGAATGACTGCAACATACATACTTTAGATACGTCTGGGAAGCCCAATAGACGATCTGAAGATGCGTTGTTGAATTCAGCAGCGTCCAATAGACCACGGTCCATCGCAGGAACAATCTCAGCACCTGGCAATGCGTTCACTGAAACTTCCATGTCTTTGAAGATGTCAATTGAAAGACCAACTGTACGGTACTTTAGACCCTTCATGTCAGCTACCTTGGCAACTGGCTTCTTGAACCAACCGAGTGGCTGTGTTGGCATTGGGCCGTATAGGAATGACACAACGTCTAGGTTCAATGACTTGTAGATGCTGTCCAACATTGCTTTACCACCGCCGTACTCATGCCATGCAAGCACCATGTTAGCGTCCATACCGAAAGCTGGACCTGATCCCCACAACGCTAAAGCTGGGCTCTTACCGTACCAGTAAGCAACCACACCGTGACCACCGTCCAATGTACCTTTGCTAACCGCGTCTAGTAGACCGAAAGCTGGCACAACTGAACCTGCAGGCAATAGATCAATCTTCAAACGACCTGAAGACATCTTGTTAACTTTGTCACAGAAGTCTGTGGCGTACTCATGGAAAATATCTTTTGTTGGCCATGTTGACTGGAAGCGCAAGTTAACTGTTTGCGCTTTGGCAATCATTGGGAAGCCAAGCGTACCAGCGCCAGCTGCAGCAGCTGTTGACGTGGCAATAAATTTACGACGTGATTGAACTTTCTTTTCTGACATTTAAGTCTCCTCTTTTATGAACAGATCTACCAACCTTGAGAATATATTTCGCAAGATGAGATTAATTTAGCACTCTGTGAAAAAATACGCACCTATATAAACGTTATTTTTGCTAGGGGTTTTACCTAATATGTATCTTGGAGCATCAAATCAAAGACCCCGCCGAGGTGTTGTTTGGCTACGACTATTGCTAGTTTTAGCACTTTTACTAATTTCCGCACTCAGCGCTTTGGTGGTGTACTTTTTTTCAACAAAAGATCAGTTAGATGCAGAGCTAATCACCCCCGGTATCAGCGCTCCAGTAACCATCAAATTTGACGAACATGCCCTACCTCATGTCTTAGCTGCAAGCCAAGAGGATGCTTGGCACACCCTGGGCTTTCTTCATGCAACAGAAAGACCTTGGCAGATGGAATTCAATCGACGCTTAGCGTCTGGAAAACTCTCGGAAATTCTTGGTCAAGATACTGTTGCAATTGATAAATTCATTCGTACTTTAGGAATTCGTCGCGCTGCTGAAAAGCAGTATGAAAATTACCCCATTGAGTACAAACGTCATATTCAAGCTTATGTTGATGGCGTTAACGAAGGTTTTGCTCGTTTAGGCTGGGCTCTTCCACCTGAGTTCATGATTTTGGGTGTCAAACCTGGCAACTGGGGTCCTGCTGACTCGGTGGCCTGGTCCTTGATGATGGCCCTGGATCTTGGCGGAAATTGGCACAAGGAGTTTTTACGCCTTGAGATGTCAGCCACCTTGAACACTGAACATATTTGGCAAGTGCTGCCACCCTACCCAGGCGAGGCTCCAGCAAGCTCAGTTGATTTTGCCAAGATGTATCGTGATCTAGGATTATTCAAAGAAAAGAAAAGTCCAAACACAAAGTCTTCTGCGATCAATACTGATTTTGAACAAGCGCAACAACAAAAAGAATTTTTAAAGTTTCTTCCTGGTGGTGCAGAAGGCATTGGATCAAATAATTGGGTGATCGGTGGCAGCAAAACTATCAGCGGTAAACCTTTGTTGGGGAATGACCCACATTTGAGCTTAACCACTCCGGCCATTTGGTACTTCGCTCACATTCAAGCTCCAAAGTTGAATGTCATCGGCGCCACTTTGCCTGGAATCCCTGGTGTGGTGTTAGGTCACAACACCCACGTGGCTTGGAGCTTCACAAATACCGATCCAGATGTACAAGATTTGTACATTGAGGCCATAGACCCAAGCAATCCTGGAAGATATAAAACTCCTCAGGGTTATGAAAACTTTATTCTGCGAGAAGAATCGATTGCCATCAAAGGCAAAGAGCCTTTTAAATTTTTGACCCGAGAAACAAGGCATGGTCCTGTTATTTCTGATTCATACCAACGCGCCCAAGATTTAATCAACACAGATAAATTTGCGATTTCTCTGCGTTGGACTGCACTAGAGGTCAGTAATCAAACTTTGAAGGCGGGCTTTCAGATGAACGAAGCTCAAAACTTGGAAGAGTTCAAGAGTGCCCTCAAAAATTATCACGCGCCGATGCAAAACGTGGTGATGGCAGATAAAGATGGACAGATTGCCTACCGCGCTGCAGGTGTGGCTCCAAAAAGAACTAAAGGCAAAGGCTTATTCGGAACAGCGCCAGGCCTAGGCTGGGACCCACAATACGATTGGGGTCCTTATTTTGGCAAAGATGAATTACCAAAAGAAACTAATCCTTCCAGCTCATTCATCGCTACGGCCAATCAACGTGTCCACACTGCTAATGACCCGCACCCTCTGACAACGGATTGGCACATGCCTTATCGTCAGCAGCGCATTGAACAATTGATCAATGCCACTGATCAACATGATGTTGCCAGCATGAAATCTATGCAAGCTGATGCCCTGTCATTATCAGCAGTGGATTTAATTCCATTGTTACAAGCAGCGAATTCAACTCATAAATATGCCAATGAAGCAAAAAACATCATCAGCAATTTCGATGGCAAGATGAGTCTTGATAGCTCAGGCGCAACAATTTATAACGCATGGGCTCACCAATTAACTCGGTTGATGTTCGCCGACAAGATTGGTAAAAGTTTTGCTGTTGAATACGGTAAACGAGATTTCCGCGCAGGCTTGCATCACATCATGAAAATGCATCAGGCAGGCAATACTCAAACTGCTTTCTGGTGTGACAAACCAAACACCCAAGAAATTGAAACTTGTGAAAATCTCATAGATGAAGCATTTACTTTAGCTTTAGAAGATTTGAGTAAACGCATGGGTGGCTCACCCCAATCCTGGAAATGGAGGGAAGTCCACATTGCCGTTTCGGAGCATCGTCCATTCAGCAAGGTATCTTTATTAAAAAATAAGTTCGAAATCACACGCCCCACTCCTGGCGACGCTTTCACAGTTAATTTAGGCTTCATGGATTTAGGTAATGCCAGCAATCCCTTTACAGTGAACAAAGGAGCAAGCATGCGGGTGATCTATGACTTATCAAACTTAGATCAATCTCAATTTATTTCTCAAACAGGCCAATCAGGTTGGGTCAACAATCGTCATTACTCCAGTTATGCAAACGCTTGGGCTAAACAAGAATATTTACCCTTGACCATGAACCCAAGCAAGATTGTTCACACATCAGTTTTGAAACCTGATCTGAGTATTGCCGCCGAGAATAAAAAACGTCTTGAAAAAGAAGCCAAAGAAATAAAAAGAAAGTGATTTCTATGAAAAGTATTTCGCAAAAATGGCAAATTCGACTGAGTCATTGTTTACTCGCCTGCTTTTTCTTAGCAAGCAGTCAATTAAGTCATGCAGGCCTAAAAGAGGATCTAGAAACCGGTTCTTATGTTTTGATGATGCGTCATGCTGACGCGCCTGGCTACAGTGATCCAGATGGTTACAACTTGAATGATTGCAGTACCCAAAGAAATTTAGGAGAAGCTGGCAAGACTCAAGCAAAGATGATTGGTCAATGGTTGAAAAGCCAAGGAATTGAAAATGCACAAGTGTTCAGCAGCCCTTGGTGTCGCTGCAAAGACACTGCAACTCTTTTGAATAAAGGCGCCGTGATAGTTGAGCCAAGTCTAGGATCATTTTTTGAAAATCGTGGCAATCGCCAAGAGCAAACTCGCTTAACCCAAATCAAGATTGCTGAGCTACTTAAAGCTTCACCACGCAAACCTGTGATCATGGTGACTCACCAGGTGAACATTCAGGCCTTAGCAGGACAATCATTGAGCTCGGGCAGTATGGTGTTGGTGAAAGTCAATCCGACTGGTCAGTATGTTTCACATCAACTGATCAAACATCCCTACCCTTGAAGCAATAGTTCTCAGCAAGAGATAGATCAGTTCTTAAGTTTTAAACCCTAAGCGCTTGGGCTATCCTGAAATCCACCACGTCTGTAGGTGACCACCAAAGTATCGCGCCAACCTTGCTCAGAAGCTATCGGATCAACCGGTTGAATCGGCGTGGTTTCATGAACTACTCGAGCATCATCAAGCAACAATAAGCTAAAAGGCTTTTGTAGAGTGAAGCGTTGACCTTGCGGTCCATTCGATTCAAACACCCTGGTTTCTCCACCTTTGATACCGTGACGCTCTAACATCAAAACAGCCACATATTCAACACCGTCACGATGAGCACCCTCAGGTGTTGGTCGGCCAATACCATCGGTGGTGTCAATTCTGAATTGATGAACCTCCACAAACCAAGGTTTGGATTCATCAAGATTATTTTGTGCTTGATCAAACTGAGCAGCCAAATTCAATAAGAAATCTTTCAATGCTGCTGAGTTTGCAAAAACATCTTCACATGGCTCAAACCAACGATCAATACCGCCGTGTAATGCGTTATAAGAAACTGGTTGCCAATGCGCACGATGAGGAGCCAAAGTCACCGAATGATTTTTAATCACAAAACTGGCATGCCTTCTTTGACGGTAACGACCACCGTCTTTCAAGTAGGCATCGGCTGGTAAATTTTTCCAAGTGCTTGATAAACCTTGCCATTCAGATAGATTGTGTTTTGAGAGCTCAAAAAAATGCTCAGGGGATAAAACGACATAGCCATTGTCTTGGATAGTTTTTGGCACAGACGCCAGCGATGTTTGTGGTGGATCTAATAACATGTCAAAAATAAGAATGGCTAAGTATGGTTCTAATCTTTCATTATCCTCTGAATAGCCTTCTTGCGTATTTAACGCCATGCATCTTAGTTAAAAGAGCTTGATCATGCCTTTAAGAAATTGGCTTGATGTAATTCTTTGTATTCGCAACCAACCCAGCCCTCATAGCCCAAATCATCAAGCAACATGAAAAAGTCAGGGTAATTGATTTCTCCTGTGCCAGGCTCATGACGACCTGGATGATCAGCAATCTGAATATGCTCTATGAATGGCATCAACTCCTCTATTTCCAATATGTCCTCGCCCATGCGATGAGCATGATAGGCATCGTATTGAAGATAAAGATTATTCGATTGAACCGCCATGATGGTTTCTAAAGCATGCTGACTAGTCGATAAGAAAAAGCCTGGCATATCAAATGTATTGATGGGTTCAATCAAGAGTTTTATGTCAGATTTTTTTAGCTCTTCTGCTGCATAAGTTAAATTTTCAACAAATGTTTTTTGAGCTTGATTGCGGCTAATGCCTTCGGGCAAGATGCCTGCCAAACAATTTAATTGCTTCACGCCCAAATGTTGGGCATGCATGATGGCATCAGGAATGCCCTTTCTAAATTCTTCCACCCTGGATGGATCGCAAGCCAAACCACGATCCCCTTTGGACCAATCACCCCCACGCAAGTTATGTAGCACCATGGGTAATTCAAGATGAGTCATCAGCTGAACGATTTCATTCAAGGCTGCACCTGAATTCTCTTGGAATGGAAATTGGCATTCAATGGCCTCAAATCCATCATCCTTAGCAGCCTTGATCCTTTCTAAAAAAGGCAGGTGGGCATACAGCAATGAGAGATTGGCGGCAAAACGAGGCATAAATGACCTAATTATCAATTCAGTGATTTAATTATGGCATGCGCATCATTTCAATTTCCACGGGCAAGATTGCACCTTTATTCGGCGTTGACCATCCTGATCATCGGGTGGTTAATTCTGGTATCAAAAAAGAGATTGTCAGTTCTTTAGATAAACCAATCAGTATCAAAGTCAGAACTGTTGGTTTAGATGGAGACGAGCAAGCTGACTTCAGCGTGCACGGTGGACTTGAAAAAGCTATCTACGCTTACCCAAGTGAACACTACACCTTTTGGAATGAATTACTCACTAGAGAAACTAAAAGAACCAATCCAATTGGCTTTGGATTTGTTGGAGAAAATCTCAGCGTTGAAGGCTTCTCAGAAGATGCCGTTTGGGTGGGCGATAACTGGCTGATTGGTGATGTTGAACTTGAGGTCGTCAAACTGAGAGAACCCTGCTTTAAATTCAATGCCCGAATGGGCTATAAGGGTGCATCAAAAGCCATGATTCAATCAACGCGCTCAGGCTGGTATCTGAAAGTTCACAAAGGCGGCAATATCAAAGCCGGGGATACGATCATCGTACAAGCGGGTCGCAGAGAAATGAGTATCCAGCAACAGAATCATTTTTTATTGCGCAAAGAGTCGCAAAAGGATTTGTTTTAAATGAGCAGCATGAATATTCTATTTGTTTGCATGGGCAATATCTGTAGAAGTCCAACAGCTCATGGGGTGTTTCGTCAATACATTGAAGAATCTGGTTTATCTCATCAAGTGACGGTTGACTCTGCGGGGACGCATGCCTATCACGTCGGTGAAGCACCAGATGCTCGCTCTCAAACACATGCACTGAAGCGTGGCTATGATTTATCAGATCTAGCAGCCAGACAGTTAGATGATCGAGATTTCGATCACTATGATTTATTGCTGGTGATGGATTGGGAAAACTATGCACTGACAGAGCAGCGCTGCCCTCCCAATAAAAAACACAAGATTCGACGCTTAACCGAGTTTTGTAAAGTCAATCAGGCAAGCGTTGTTCCAGACCCTTACTACAAAGGTAGCGAAGGCTTTGAGGAAGTGCTTGATTTGGTTGAGGATGCCTGTGATGGTCTACTTGATCATGTGAGACAAAGGCTGTTGCGTTAAGGATTAATAATTTGTAGGAAATTTCTTACAACAAAATCAACCTTGGCTGATTATAAAAATTAAAAATTTAAGGCAAGCTCTTCTATTAATTTACTTGAGAGCTGACATGTCTATTTATCTGCAAGATCAAAACACATCCGAGTCATCACAGTCCCATATTTTTACCCTCACCTGTCATCATGATGGCAAACCAAGCGTCAAAGATCCGAGCATCAAGCCGAATGACCCACCCAAGGAAAATGTGAAGATTGTTGATATTCGTCTGATTGAACTGATTAAAAAGGAAGATGACTTCAAAGCTTTATTGTTCGAAGACCTTTACAGAAAAATCACCTTTGATAATTTAACCAATCCAAAGGTTCTGGCAGAGAAGATTCAGTTCCCCGTCAAAGATACCTTGGCTCTTTACAAAGGAGATCTTAAAAAGATCAACACCTTTAGATTACTTCACGCAATTGCTCAGTTTGGCTATGACATTCATGTCTGTATGAGACCAACTGTTGGCTATATACCCGGAGAGGTCTATTTGGAGCGCTGAGAAATAAGCATTGACCAGTCAACGCGACACATTTCTATAACGCTTGAAAAACCATTTCCTGATGTAGGTGGCAATGCCACCTCCCATCAACATACCAAAGACAATTGGGTTATCCATCAACAATTGCCAAATGCCTTGTCCTGACTCAACGCCGATCTGAATGGTTTCAGTGATTTCAACCAATTCATCTGAGTTAATCAACTTATCAACCAGTAATTCACACATCGCCTGACTCATGACGCAACCTTATAGTCTGCCGATAAAAACCAAGGTGGCCAATTTACCCAAGCCGTAGCTTGTATTTTTTACCAACTTAATTGTTTTTGATAAAAGATTAGAAGTTCTTCTGGTCGAGGTTTTTTTGCTTCGTTTAGACGGTGCTTTTCTAACGATATTTCTAATGATCATCTCCATGACGTTTTCTCCTAAAAGAGAACATGATGAATCCGATCAGTCTGAATTTTCAGGAAGAATTCAGTAAGAAACTCCTGATTTATTCAAGGAGAATTCCTACCAAAGAAAGAATGTCTTACTTTTTTAAATGCGTGAGCAGATGCCGCAAGTTGTTGTGATCTATTTCGTGCATCAAGTGCAGCAACTCCCCTATTTCACCTTTAGGGAATCCTTCACGAGCAAACCATGACAAGTAATTGGCAGGTAAATCACAAAGCAATTGTCCAGCATGTTTACCAAAAGGCATTTTCATACTGACCAATTTTTCTAATGATTCAGGAGTCATGACCATGATATTAAAACAGGATTGTTATCAGCAATTTATTCCAGTCTTGAATACAATGGATTCATGTTAACGAAACTAAGCACCATTCCTTTATTCCCCCTTAGCCAGACGCTCTATCCTGCTGGCGCGCTAGATTTGAAGATTTTTGAAGTTCGCTACTTGGACATGGTCAAGGACTGTGTTGCCAACTCGACTAACTTTGGCATCGTTACTTTGGATGAAGGCAAAGAGGTAGCAGACCCCACCGATAAACCCACAGTGTTTTTTCCAACAGGCACTTTGGTAGACATCACTTATTTTGATGCGCCACAACCTTCCTTATTTTTCATCAAGTGCCGTGGCACCAGACGCTTTAAAGTTCATCAGAGTCAGCGAGAGAAAAATGGTTTATGGATGGGCGAAGTTGAATTTTTATCTGAAGATGGCAACTACCCAATTCAAGCTGAACATGTCAAACTGGCTGATAACCTTGGGGCCATCATCGCATCCTTGCAGAAAAAAGGTGTGCGAGAAGACCAGATGCCTTTTAGTCAACCTTATGATTTAGAGCAATGTGGATGGGTGGCCAATCGCTGGTGTGAAATCCTGCCACTGACACCGGCACAAAAACACCATCTATTGAGTATTGATAATGGCCAAATTCGTCTTGATTTGGTCAAAGAATTGATTGAAGAGATGACCGGCCAAAGCCAGTCCTAGTTTTTCCCAAATCCATCATCCATCAAATAGAATAAACACATCATTCACATTGATGGGTAATTATGGCCATTATTCCTAAACGTTATTCCGCTGCGGTTGCTGGTGCCACTGGCAATATGTTGGAATGGTTTGACTTTGCCATTTATGGGTATTTTGCAACAGCCCTTGGTAAGGTTTTCTTTCCAGCTAGTGACCCCATCCTTCAAACAGTAGCCTCATTTGGTATTTTTGCCATTGGCTATTTAGCAAGGCCCATTGGAAGTTTGATTTTGGGTCCAGTGGGTGATTTGCTCGGCAGAAGAAAGATGATGATCTGGAGCATCATGATCATGGGGGTGGCCAGCTTCATGGTCGCATTGCTACCAAGCTATGCTCAAGTGGGTGCTATCGCTGCTTATGCACTTTTGTTTTTACGCATGACTCAAGGTTTTTCGATTGGTGGTGAATACACAGGCAGCATGGTCTATGCCGCTGAAGCATCTCCACAAGGCAAAGAGGGCTTGATGTCTGGCATTGCGCACGCAGGAGCATTGCTTGGATTTTTCTTAGGCTCTCTAACGGCTGCTCTCACCGCTTTTGTATTTGGCGAAAGCGCGGTGAATGACTGGGCTTGGCGCTTACCCTTCTTATTGGGTGCTTTGGTTGCAATTGCTGGCTGGAAATTAAGAGCTCATATGCCTGAAACTCTTGAGACCGCCATCGAACACAAGATCAGCTCTAAAGAATTGTTTGCCCTCATTGCCATGCGCTTAAAAGAGGTTGCACTTGGCTGGCGGACATTGGTACAGATTGCAGCATTGATTTCTTTTTCTAATGTGCTGTTTTATGTTCAGTTTGTCTATTTTGTTGATTACGCTGCCAAACATGGTGGCTCAATGCAATCTGCAAACACGGTAGCAACTGCGATTCAGTTTATAGGTATTCCTTTGGTGGTTTTGGGTGGCTGGCTGGCCGATAAGATCGGCAGAGTCAAGATCACCTGGTATGCCACATGGGCTGGAGCTATTTTGTGCATTCCGGCCATACTCGCTTCTCAGTTAGGTGGTGTTATAGGTTTAGCCATCGGTCAAGCATTGATCGTGGCGCCAGTGATGTTGCTGTTTGGTGCCCAAGGCATTTTGATTAGTCGCTTGGTCAAACCTGAACAACGTTGTTCAGTATTTGCCATTGGCTACAGTCTTGCAGTGGCGATATTTGCTGGCACAGCTCCTATGGTGACGGCTTGGTTGCTTGAAATCAATGCATGGACCTGGGGTCCTGCTGCCTATTGCTTCATTTATGCAATACCAGCCATTTATGCGCTGCACTCCTTAAGAAACGAAGATCAATGATTCCAGTTTTAAATGATCAAGAGTTATTGACTCTGGCTTTGCAGCAAAATGAACAGCAATGCTCACATTGCGCCTCACATGATTTTTCTTGTTGGGAAACAATCCTCAGCACCTTTGATCGTGATGGCTTAAAAACAATCGGCACTCTTAAACATCCAGATGCAGATGAAATTTGGGATGAATACCATCCCGATGGCACCACCATTTGGTCAGAGAATGCCCCGATCGCCGTGAGCTTTCATCCATACAATCGTTGTACGGTTCATCAATGTCCAGAATGTTCAACCGTTTATTTGCGCTACACCGAGTATGGCGGCTATTACGTTGATGAAAGAATTCGGGTGGTCAAGCCCGAATTGATTGTTCTCAGTTAATTGGCTTCTTAATCAATTAACTTTTAGTGGGCACGCTGTTCAAACCTGCTGCTTTCCTGAGCTTGTCACACAGAGGATTTAAAGATCCATCTTCTTCATAGATGTTGAATTCTCTGCAAGGACTTGGTCTTTGATCGTAAATGGTGCAGCGATAACCTTGCGTTGCATCATGACTGAGTGCCACACAACCCTGCTTCCCAGTTTCAGTGCCACGCATACAAGCCAAGTGAGGTGTCAGTTGTACTGTCAGTTCAGGGGGCACAACACCAGTGGACTGATGGTCTTGGTCATCATCAGAATCTGTAGCAATTTCGCCATGATAAAAAGAGACCCTCAATTTTTGACAACATTGACCGCATTCAAAACAAGGGTTGGTTGTATCGGTGCTCATGATTCATTCTATCAAGACACTGAAGGTAATTGATCCCAATCACTGGTGTATTTAGGCGAAACATTCTCTGACTTCATTTTCCAAGCTTGGTCTGTGCCCGTGGCCGCCACTCGCAAGGTATGAGTGCCATAACGTGT
>JBJOKN010000147.1:0-3118 GCA_046046075.1 Pseudomonadota bacterium | reverse complement strand
ACAGCGATTAAATTTTCATTGCCAGTAGCAATGAAGTTATCTAGCGTTGGCTTGGGTGTGTGACCAAGATCCAGTGCTATTTGGCGAGGCAGTGATGGCGATTGAGACACTAAGACTAACCTCTGTACCAAGAAGAGTTTTTATAGAAGGCCATCAAATGCCGTCCTAAGACCAACACAATCGCACTCATTGGTAGAGCTAAGAGAATGCCGAAGAAGCCAAACCAGCCACCAAAAAGAATCAAAGCAAAAACCACCAAGACTGGGTGTAGGCCTATTTTCTCACCCACCAACTTGGGCGTGAGGAAGAAACTCTCGATTGTTTGGCCAGCGATGTAAAGCGCGAGTATCGCAAAAATACTGACCCCTGTCTCGGCTTGTAAAAGCGCGGATAGTAAAGCCAAGATGAGCGCAACACCATAACCAATGTATGGGATGAAGATCGCCAGTCCTGTGAAGAGGCCTAGTGCGATTGCTCCAGTCACGCCTAAGAAGTAGAGACCCATTGAGTAATAGACAGATAGAACTGCTATGACCAAAAGCTGACCTCTTAAATATTGCGAAAGAAGTTCATCAATCTCAAGCAAGATTTGCTTGGTTTGACCAAGCCATCTTGGAGGAATCATCGGACTCATTTTTTTGAAGAAATCTTCCCACTGAATGATCAAGTAATAAACCACAAAAATGATCAACACAAGACCAACGATGCTACCAATGATGGTTTGACCAGAATTTAAAACGGTTGATAAGCCACTGCTGATCAAAGTATCGGCATTGTTTGAGAGGTGGACGCTGACCTTGGTTTGGATTGTTTGTTGAATTTTTTCAAGGTCAAAGCCAAGTGCCAAGCTATCCAACCAAGGTTGGATGAGATTTTGAATTTGCTCAAGCCAAGTCGGTAGTTGCTGCCTTAAAGCAGGCAATTCTTTCTGTAAAACACTTAAAAAAAGCACCATCAAGCCAAAAACACCTAAAAACCCCATTAAAACAGTCGAAATTGCAGAGATGGTTTTATGTATCCCAAGGCTTAGAAGGCTCTTATATAAAGGCCTTAAGACATAAGCCAGGATAAATGCAGCCAAGAAAGTTGTTAATAAAGAGGCCATAGGTTTAGCGTATCCACTAGAATTCTAAGATTCTACTGATTCAAATACATTTATAGCCATGTCTGATCAAAATTCTTCTCATTCCAAAGGTCTTTCTTACCGCGATGCGGGTGTAGATATGGAGGCTGGTGACGCGCTGGTTGAGCGCATCAAGCCGATGGCAAAGAAAACCATGCGCGAAGGCGTTTTGGCTGGTATTGGCGGATTTGGGGCCCTTTTTGAGGTGCCTAAGCGCTACAAAGAACCGGTCCTGGTTTCTGGTACAGACGGAGTGGGCACAAAGTTAAAACTTGCTTTTGACTGGAATCGTCACGATACGGTTGGCCAAGACTTGGTGGCCATGAGTGTGAATGACATTTTGGTCCAAGGTGCCGAGCCATTATTTTTCCTAGATTATTTTGCTTGCGGTAAGTTATCGGTTGATACAGCTGCAACAGTGGTGGGCGGTATTGCCCAAGGTTGTGAATTAGCTGGTTGCGCATTGATTGGTGGCGAAACTGCTGAAATGCCTGGCATGTACCCAGAAGGTGAATACGACTTAGCTGGCTTTGCTGTGGGTGCGGTTGAAAAGTCAGCCATGATTGATGGCAGAAGTATTCAAGCGGGCGATGTGATTTTAGGTTTGGCATCAAGCGGCGCGCACTCAAATGGTTATTCTTTAATCAGAAAAATCATTGATCGTGCTGGTGCAAAAGCCAGTGATGATTTCCATGGTCAAAGCATGACGGATGTTGTGATGGCGCCAACCCGTATTTACGTTAAATCAATGTTGGCATTGATGGCGAAAATCAAAGTGAAGGGCATGGCGCACATCACTGGTGGCGGTTTGGTTGAAAACGTACCACGTGTATTACCTGAAAATACTCAAGCTGTTTTGCACCGTGATGCATGGCAGTTGCCGCAGCTATTCCAATGGTTGCAAAAAAATGGTGGCGTTGAAGATGCTGAAATGCACCGCGTATTTAACTGTGGTGTTGGTATGGTCGTGATTTTGAATGCCGCTGATGCAAAAGCTGCCAAAGCTCAACTTGAATCAACGGGTGAGACGGTTTACCAATTAGGTGAGATCGTTGAAAGACCTGCTGGCGCGCACCAAACCATCGTTATTTAATTCAAGATTTAAATCACTTGAATTAAATTAGTTGATAGTGAGCAAGTACGTCTTGCTCACATCGTTTCATCTGACTTTCATCTAAAGAGTCAATTACTTCTTTTGTTTGCATACCTCTGAGCCAAGTTAGTTGGCGCTTAGCCAATTGTCTGGTAGCAGCGATGGCTTGGTCTTGAAATTCTTGAAAAGTGATATTGCCATCCAAATGATCCCAGGCTTGACGGTATCCTACTGCTCTCATGGATGGCAGATCAGGATGTAAACGAGGATTTTGACGAAGCACATTCATCTCATCTAAAAAACCTTCGGCAATCATGACTTCAAAGCGCTTCGCAATGCGTTCATGCAGTACAGATCGATCACTGGGCTCAATTGAAATCAAACGAAGATTAAGGGGGGCGTCGGGATTGTGACTTCCGTCACTACCAACACGATCACCTCTGCCACTGTCTTTTGGTTGTTCTTGCAGCCACTCAGACATGGGTTTGCCGCTTTGCAGATAAATTTCTAGGGCTCGTTGCACACGTTGGGCGTCATTTTTCTCAAGTCTTGCAGCAGTGGCTGGGTCGACTTGGGCAAGCTCGTCATGAATGGCTGGCCAACCAAGCTTCGCTGCACGTGCCTCAATTTCTGCGCGGATTTCAGGCGAGGCTGCTGGCATATTGGATAAACCATGTGCGAGCGCACGCCAGTACAGCATCGTGCCGCCAACAATCAGTGGGATGTTATTTCTTGCACGGATCTCTTTGAGCCACCGTTTTGCATCATGTGCAAACTTTGCTGCTGAGTAGGGATCTTCTGGCTCAGCAATGTCAATGCCGTGATGACTCACTTCTTGCATTTCAGATTTGCTTGGCTTGGCAGTACCAATATCCATGCCCCGATAAACCAGGGCTGAATCC
>JBJOKN010000014.1:0-11193 GCA_046046075.1 Pseudomonadota bacterium | reverse complement strand
AATTTGTGCAATCGGTAAATGTTGATAATCCAATTGGTTTAAATCATGCTGACGTAATAATTTCGCTTGATCAGGCCATAAAGACTGAAGAGCCGTGATGGCTGCTGTGGTTTCTTTTTTAGCCCTGGCTTCTAACCACTTACCCAACATCACCAATGAAATCACCACTGCAGAGCTTTCAAAATAAAGCTCATGAGGTTCATAAGCTCTGCCCCAGTCAGATAGATACCAGGTGTAAACACTCAAACCATAAGCAGCTGTGGTGCCAAGTGCCACTAATAAATCCATGTTGCCAGAACCCATGCGCAGAGCTTTAAACCCAGCAACATAGAAACGAGAACCCAGAATAAATTGGACGGGAGTAGCCAATAAGAACTGCGCCCATGCTGGCAACATCCAATGAATGCCAAAGGGCATGAGCAACATGGGAGCTAGTAATGGAAGAGACAATGCCATCGCCAAGATCACTGCTGCTTTGCCATGTAGATCGATGATGCTTGTATGAGCAGGACTTGCATCTTCGCGACTAAATACACTCGCCTCAAATCCGGCTTTCTCAACAGCTGCTATCAAAAAATCGGTAATGACCTGCGGTTCTTGATTGACCCTGATTTGAGCTTTTTCAGTTGCTAAATTGACGCTAGCAGCATCAACACCAGCAACTTTTGATAATGATTTTTCAAGCCTAGCCACACATGAGGCGCACGTCATGCCGCGAATGTTTAAGGTGACTAATTGACTCATAAGCTCCATAATGGAATAAGTTAAGATTTACATATATTGTCCTCCTTATATTAGGAAATCACAAAAAATATGACATTCATTTTTACTGTTAAGGGCATGAACTGCGGTCATTGCACACAGACAATCACAAAAGCCATTTTGGGTCTTGATCCAACAGCGAAGATTGATACAGACATTCCCAGACAGACAGTCACAGTGACCAGTGGTCTTGATCAAGAAAAATTGAGCGAGGCCATTATTGATTCTGGTTACGATATTGTGGCGGTCGCTTAATGGATATTGCAAACATCATTCAGACAGTCGCTATTTATGCGATACCTGTCATTTTTGCGATCACCCTTCATGAGGCTGCGCACGGTTACGCAGCCAAGCAATTGGGTGATAACACAGCTTACGCTTTAGGTAGAGTGACACTCAATCCCATCAAGCACATTGATCCGATGGGCACAATTGCTGTTCCCCTATTGCTCTACTTTGCAACTGCCGGTACTTTTTTGTTTGGTTACGCCAAACCGGTACCTGTTCGCTTTGGCAATCTAAGACATCCTAAAAAAGACATGATTTGGGTAGCGCTGGCAGGTCCAGGATCCAATTTGGTTCAAGCAATATTTTGGGCCATCATGTATTTACTCTTGGTCAAGGTATCACTCACCGAGCGTTTCTTCTTAGAAATGTGTCAAGCAGGTGTATTGGTCAACGTGGTGATGTTTGCCTTTAATTTATTTCCTCTACCGCCACTAGATGGTGGACGTATCTTGGTGGGCGTGTTACCTTGGAAACAAGCAGCGATGGTCTCAAGAGTAGAGCCTTGGGGATTTTTCATTGTTTTAGGTCTGGTGATCACGGGTGTGATCAGTACCCTTTGGATGCGACCAGTGATGTCTGCTACCTACTGGCTCTTAGATACCTTACTTGTACCACTTCGTTTCATTTTTTAATAACTAAGGAGAAACTCATGAAACAAGCAATCCTAGCAACAGGTGTAGCGCTTTCACTTTTAGCACCTGGCATGGCTCACGCACAATTTGCCAAAACTGAAGATGCGATCAAATACCGTGCCGCGACTTTTGTGGTGATGGGCAACCATTTCTCCAGAATTGGTGCTGTTGTTAAAGGTGAAAAGCCTTTTGATAAAAATGAAGTGGCTGCCAACGCAGCAGTGGTTGCCAGCTTAGCTCACTTACCATGGCAAGCATTTGGTCCAGGCACAGAAGGCGGTAAGTCATTGCCAGAAATCTGGAAAGAAATGGATAAGTTCAAAGCTGGTAGCGACAAAATGCAAAAGGCTGTGGCTGAACTGAATACGGCTGCCAAGTCTGGTGACTTAGAGACGATTAAAAAAGCATTTGGTGAAGCAGGTAAATCTTGTAAAGCCTGTCACGATAACTATCGTAAGAAGTAATACATGATCAAAGCGATGGCAATCAATAGAGCCATCGCTTTGAGTCTGACCTTTGAGTCATCTTGAACCAAAGGTGCAGTATCTGCCCACTCTTTATCACCTGTGATCATGGCAGAGATGAGGTTGATTTTCTTGGCATATTTGTAATACAGAATCGCACCAAGGTGCACGCCCACCAAAGTTAGTAAGACCCATTCATTCAAACGATGAAATGAGGTCAAGAGCTCTACCCAAGCAGACGCCACATATTTCACCAACGGCCCATCGAAGGCAATGTCATCACTGGCAAACAAACCTGCTAAAGCTTGAGCTAAAAATAAAGCAATCAAAACAATTACTGAGATAGCACCTATTGGGCTGTGCCCAGGTGTTTCAGCAGGATTTTTTATATAAGCCAAGATGGCTTTGGGTGACTTGATAAATTGAGCAAAGCGAGCATGATGGGTTCCCACAAAACCCCAAATGAGCCTGAAGAAAATCAAAGCCAAAACAATGTAGCCAAAACGACCATGCCAAATCATGGCATTACCACCTAATTTGACGGACACAAAACTACCGATCACGACCATGACTAAAAGCCAGTGAAACAATCTTGTCGGTAGATCCCAAATACGAATTTTCATATGCATCAATTTAGTTTACGATGTAATCATGCGTAAATATATTTATCTTCTTTTTGTCTCAATTGCCAGCGTTTTCATTTTAAGCGCTTGCGCCAATCAAGCGGTATACCGTCAATCTAGCAGCCCTCTTAAAAGCGTTAGCTCCGTTGATCTGAGCCGCTACCTAGGAACTTGGTACGAGATTTATCGTTTGCCTAATTGGTTTGAAGGCACTGATTGTGTGACTGTTTCGGCTCAATATGCTCTAAGAGATGATGGTCACATCAGCGTTCTCAATACCTGCCTGAAAAAGGATGGCCCTAAGGTAGCGAATGGTATCGCCAAGGTAGTTCCTGGCTCGAATAACTCGCAGTTAAAGGTGTCTTTCTTTAGACCTTTTTATGGGGACTACTGGGTGATCGATTTGGCTGAGGATTACTCTTGGGTTTTGGTTGGCGAGCCAGCCGGTAAGTATTTTTGGATTTTGGCCAGACAAAAGCAACTGGATCCAAAGTTAGAGGAAGCTCTTTTAGTGAAAGCTGAAAAGCTAGGTTATCAACGCAAAGATTTGATCAAGCCCAGCAATAAGCTTTAAGGCGTCTTTAATGCCTGGTCAATAAATCATTGCTGGTGCGCTCTTGGCCATCGGCAAATAACTTATAGCAAAGTCCTGCGCCAGTTTGATTGCGGACCTTCTTGGCAGCCTCTTGCATTTTGTACATGGTATTAAAGCAATCCATGCGCGATTCAAATTGAAACGTTTTAATTTCAGTGGGTTTGTTGTTTTTGAGCAATGTGAACTCTAAAGTCCAATGAGTATCACCCATTACTTTAGGCGCTTCTTCCTTATGACCCAATTGACAGGCCGATAAAAATATTGCACTCAGAAGTAATAGTTTTCTCATTCAGTAATTTACTGCCCCATCTTTAAGTGATCGAAATTGTGCTTATTTGGCACCATAAAAGATCCTAACAACATACCAACAAAACTGGCAATCAAGCCTAATAAATGTGGCTCAACCAACAATTCTGCACTTGTGAACTCTAATAGTAACCATACACCCAAACCAAAGGTGATAGCAAGAGCAGCCCCTAAATTGCTGGCTCTTTTCCAGAACAAACCTGCCGCCAAAGGTACAAAAGCACCAGCCAAGGTGATTCGGTAAGCATGTTCGACCATGGCGTGAATCGATGCGTCTGTGTAAATAGCGTAAAAGGTAACGATTGAGGCAAAACATGCCACTGTGAGTTTGGTTGCCCATAAAAATGTGCGGTCACTCATGTGCGGCACAACTGATTTAAGAATGTTTTCTGAAAAAGTGACCGAAGGTGCCAGTAGAGTTCCTGATGCTGTACTCATGATCACCGATAGAAGTGCGCCAAAGAAAACCACCTGCATAGCGAACGGCATTTTTTCTAAAATAAACATCGGCAAAATCAATTGTGAATCTTTACTGATGTACCTTGCCACCAAGTCAGGATCAATCATTGTGGCTGAGTAGGCCAAGAACAATGGCACTGCAGCAAAGAAGAAATAAGAAATACCTCCAAAGGTCGTGCCCCAGACCGCAACAGTTTCATTTTTAGATGAATTTGCTCTT
The DNA here is from genome assembly GCA_046046075.1 of Pseudomonadota bacterium. Taxonomy (GTDB): domain Bacteria; phylum Pseudomonadota; class Gammaproteobacteria; order Burkholderiales; family Burkholderiaceae; genus Polynucleobacter. The sequence goes on along the minus strand of JBJOKN010000014.1, from coordinate 6,844 downwards.
GCAAAGACGTCTTGCTGTGGGATTGAACCCAAGCCCATGGTCACCAAAGCTGCTATCCAGCCAACCATATCAAGCCACTCTAATTTAGGCAGAAAGTCAAACTTACCAGCTGCTGCCGCTGTATTGATGACATGACTCATGCCCCCAGCCATATCACCGGCTGTCCATGTGACGATCAATAAACCAATCACAATCACAATCATTTGTACAAAGGTAGTGATTGCCACAGACCACATACCACCAAATAGGGTGTACAACAAAACCACTGTAGAACCAATCAACATACCTTGAGTCTGAGAAATCGCATCGTAGGATAAGACGTTGAATACCAAACCTAAGGCCGTGACTTGTGCAGCCACCCAACCCAAATAAGAAATCACAATACACAGTGACAGAATCATTTCTGTTTGTTTGTTGTATCTGATTCTGAAAAAGTCACCCAGGGTCAACAAATTCATGCGGTAAAGAGGTCTAGCAAAAACCAAACCGAAGATGACCAAACAGATAGATGCGCCCAAAGGATCAGAGATCAATCCTCGAAAACCGCTTTCTAAAAATGTGGCAGAAATACCAAGAACAGTTTCAGCACCGAACCATGTGGCAAACACCATGGCAAGAACCATGGGCAAAGGCAAATTACGTCCTGCCGTGATGTAGTCTTTGGCATTGTGGACTTTTCTGGCACTCAGAAGACCAATCGCAATTGATGCCAATAAATAAATTGCAACCAACCAAAGCAACATAGTTAACCTTTGTATTGAAACTGATTAATTCGCGAATTATAGAGGAGCATGACCTTGATTTCATCAATCAAAAAGCCATGCTGGTGCATGGCTTTTTTGGGTAGAAAACAAAGCAAATTAAGCGATTAAGGCTATCAGAGCTTTGCTTATTTCCTTGCGGTCTTTCTAACAACCTTTTTAGGAACTTTTTTTGCGGCAACTTTCTTTGCGGCAGGCTTTTTGCTGGTAGCTGATGCAGATTTTTTAGCAGCCCCTTGGCCCATTTTTTCTAAATTAGCCAAGCCTTGCTCTGCAGCTTCCGCTGCTTGCTTTGCCATCTTGCGCCCTTCTTTTAAGACCTTATGTCCAGCATCCGCCACATCACGCACAATGTCATTGAACTTATCTGAGCCTGCTGGTAGGTTTTTGCTAGCAGTTTTGAGCCAATCTTCCATGGCAGAGCGAGCTTTATCTAGGTGCTTCTCTACTTCATCAGCAGCCTCGTCCTCCATGCTCTTCAGAAGGCTCTTGATCTTCTTTTGATATGCAGCCATGCGAGCCATCGCATCTTCAGAGAACTGTTCCTGCAAAGCTTTTAGCTTGGCTACATCATTGGTAGCAGCTTGTTTGGCATAAGACTTGGCATGCTCCATGCTGGCCTTGATTTCTGTGACTTGATGTTCACCAAGCTCCTTAGCTGTTTCTAACAGTCGATGAGATAGGGAAAAAAGCTCTTTGGCACGTTCTTGCTGCCACTTCATGAATTCATGTTGACCTGACATCACGACCTCCTTTAGATGGTTGATTTTTCATCCTATACCTAAATGAGGCTTTTGCCAATACTGCCTTTTATTGAGAGATATCCTTGAACCATCGACTAAATCTCAGTTTTTCAATCAGATTTTCTGAGCGTTCACCCAAGGTTTTTCTAAAGTAAGCTTGTGATTGCTTGCGATAAACAAAAACAACTGCCACTGCTGCAATACCCATGGCTAAAAAGACCAAGTAAATCAAATCTCCAAACTGAGGCATGAGGACATAACCAATCGAGGCAGGAATCGTAAATGCAACTGCCATCAAGCCAACATCAAGGATGACAACCATCAACTCAAAGAATGTAAAGATCAACAGTGAAAGTACGGTGAGCAATGTCTTCTTGTTCATTATTCATTGCTCCTGATTGATCGATACATTCATTTAAATTAAAAATGATTTTCAACAACCATTTCTGACTGAGGAATGAAGCCAGGTTTTGGCCAGGCTGGTTTAGTCGCTTTACCAATAGGCAACATCGCAGCCAAGGCAAAGTCTTTTGGCAAGTGAACCAATTCAGCGACTTTCTTAAAGTCAAAACCAACCATAGGGCAAGAGTCATAACCCATAGCCTTGGCAGCCAACATCATGGTTTGTAACAAAATACCAGCCGATCTCATCGCTTCGTCACGCTGTAGCTGTTCATCGCTTGAGTAGAAAGGACTGATCCATGGCACCAAGATGTCTTGAGCTTCTTTAGGTGCGTTCACCCAATATCTTGCTGGATCTTTGCTCCAAGCCTTGATATCCACAGCAATCACAAATAATAGGGAAGCATCAGTTACTTGAGCTTGATCATGTGCAGCTGCACGCAATTGAGTTCTTAGGGCTTTATCTGTGACATTGACCAAGCGCCAATGCTGAATATTGAATGAAGATGGGGATTGCATTGCCAAGTCGATCAATTCTTGTGTTTCTTCTTTTGTGATCTGATGAGCTGGATCAAAGTGCTTAATGGCTCTTCTTTGGCGGATGGCGTCTAGTGTGTTCATATTTGTCTCTTTATTGGTTATTGATTAAAAATTGGAATGAGTGAATTATGTCTTAAAAAGAGAATCAGTGAATGAATGCTCATTTATGTTACTTATCCCATCATTTGTATGCCTTTATTCAAATTTGAGAAGGTCTATACAATCACAAGAATCGTTAAACATCATTAAAGAAGTTCTTGAAATTTTTATTGGGTCATTAACATCACAAGCCATATAGAAATCGTTACTCCTGCACCGCCAGGGAGCCTGCATGGCAATCGCATCACAGCGTTGCGTTGGCAGAGCTTTCTTAAAAATTCAGGTCATCAAGTCCGAATCTCAAGTCAGTGGTGCAGTAAAAAAACGGATGTATTGATTGCCCTACATGCTTATAGAAGTCATGCATCGATTGTTCAGTTTCGAAAGCTTCATCCCAATCACCCCATCATCCTCATCATGACTGGTACTGATTTGTACAGAGACATGCCATTGCATCCTGAGGTATTGAAATCAATGGAAATGTCTGATGCCATCGTTGTTCTGCAATCTGCAGCATTGGCGATGATTCCAAAAAATTTGCAGGGTAAAACTCACGTCATTTATCAATCAACCAAACCAGTCAAACGCAAAGCTCTTTTAAAGAAGAGTTTCTTAATCAGCGTGATCGGTCATCTCAGACCAGAGAAAGATCCTTTTTGCACAGCAGAAAGTCTTCAATACCTTAGATCTGAAAGCAAGATAAAAGTTTTGCACTTAGGCAAGGCCATGAGCCCAGAAATGAAAAGCCAAGCAAAGGTATATAACAAAGAACTTAAGAACTACCAGTGGCTTGATGAACTGAGTCACGCCGAGACGCTACAGCAACTCTCTCGCAGTCATCTGATGGTGATATCAAGCCTAATGGAGGGTGGAGCTCACGTTGTCACAGAGGCCATTGCCATTGGGGTTCCTGTGATTGCTTCAGACATTCCCGGTAATCGTGGCTTACTTGGTGACGACTACCCTGGCTACTACCCAGTCGGGGATGCAAAAGCTTTGGCGCTGATGTTACAAAAAGCAGAGTTCGAACCTCTTTTTTATAAGTCTTTAGAAGCACATATTAAAAAGAGAAAAAAATACGTACAGCCACAATTTGAATTGAATTCAATCAAAGCGCTCTTGAATCGTTTAATCAAATAGAACCCTACCGGTATTCAGTCTTCATCAGATATTGATCAAGCCTTGGCGTAGCAGACCATGAACAAGTCTTTGGGGTCTGTCCAAGCCTCGACATCGCGAAAGCCTGCCTTGATCAATAAATCAGAGAATGAAGCTTTAGTGTATTTATAACTATTTTCTGTGTGGATCATTTCGCCGGCTTTGAAATGCTTCGATTGAGATGGCCAGGCCACCAAAACATCGCGCTTGGCTCGAAGATGCATTTCAATCCGTGAATCCTCTTGATTGAAGACGGCAAAGTGCTCCCAATCCACCACATCAAAATCACTTCCGATGATGCGGTTCAGGTGCTTCAGCACATTTAAATTAAATGCTGCTGTTACACCCAAAGAATCATCATAGGCTTTTTGCAGGACATCACTATCCTTAACCAAATCAACGCCAATCAATAAGCCTCCGGAGCCGTCGCAAATCGTAGCAATATTTTTAAAGAAGCTACTGACTTGGTCAGGATTGAAGTTACCAATCGAAGATCCAGGATAAAAGAAGGTTTTCTTCTTGCCTGCAAGCTCTGGAAAACTGAGTGGTTGACTTAAATCACAGACTTGAGCCTTCATCTCAATATGAGGAAAGTTCTTTTTTAATTCAGCAATGGCCAGCTCTAAAAAATCTTTGGAAATATCCAATGCGAGGTATTGCTTTGGATTCACTGATTTAAATAGCTCACTGGCTTTAGCGCAATTACCCGCACCCAAATCCAATAAAACATCACAAGCACCAATAGCAGAAGCTATTTGTTGCTCATACATCTTCATGATTGATTTTTCAACCCTGGTTGGATAGTACTCTTCTAAAAGGGTGATGGCTTCAAAGAGTCGCGACCCAAGCTCATCATAGAAATATTTTGGCGAAATAAATGGCTTGCTTGACTGAAGGCCAGCCGTAATTTCATTAATGAGTGATTGATTCATTTTTAAGAAACTGATAATCCAGAGCCTTCGGTGAATTGTCCGATTTTCTGGGCTTTCATAAAACCACCTGCTTGCAAAATGGTTAGAACTTCAGACTCTGCTTCTGGGGCACAAGAAATCAATAGGCCACCACTGGTTTGGGGATCAGTCAGCAAGTTCTGCTGCCACAAAGATATATTCTGGGCCAACTTAACCTCATTACCGTAGCCTACCCAATTACGTGTTGAAGCACCGGTATAAATATCTTTTTGTACCAACTTAGCTGCTTCTTCAATAACCGGAATACTGTTCCAATCCAATTTGGCTTGTAACTTAGCACCACGGGCTAGTTCAAGCAGGTGTCCAGCCAGACCAAACCCTGTGACATCGGTTAAAGCATGCACACCTTCTAATTGGGCTAATTCAACGCCAGGCTTATTGAGCTTGGTTGTTAAAGCAATCATCTCACGATAACCAGATTCAGATAGTTGCTCTTTCTTCAATGCTGCTGAAAGAATACCCACACCCAAAGGCTTACTCAGAATAATGCTGTCACCTGCTTTAGCTCCGCTGTTACGCTTGAGTTTTTTAGGATCAACAACACCAATTGCAACTAATCCATAAATAGGCTCAACCGTATCAATCGAGTGACCCCCAGCAATCATGATGCCAGCATCAGCACAAACTGATTCGCCACCAGCTGTTATCTGCTGAATAACTTCCATGGGTAAGACATTAATCGGCATACCAAGCAGAGCCAAAGCAAACAAAGGTTGCGCACCCATCGCATAAATATCAGATATGGCATTCGTAGCAGCAATACGGCCAAACTCGAATGGATCATCCACGATGGGCATGAAAAAATCAGTTGTGGCAACGATGGCTTGGTTTTCATTGATTTGATAAACAGCCGCATCTTCATTGTTATCTGAGCCGGCCAGCAAAGCAGTTGGAATGTTCCTGATGGGTGATGCCTTGAGGATATCGCTCAAGACACCTGGTGCAATTTTGCAACCACAACCACCACCATGAGAAAGAGAAGTGAGACGACCGTTATAGGACATAGATACTCAGTAAAAAAAGATGAAAAAACTAAAAAATTCAGGAATAACGTAGCTTACTCAATTTAGAGCAAACACGTGCGAAAGCCACAAAAGTGATCATAGCGATGAGGGGCATAAAAGTTACGGAAAGCATTGCGTCTCAAGCGCTTGGGGGTGTATGCACTCCAACCTTTTAAAACCTGATAATTACCATCAAACCAAGGTTGTGAGTAATCAATGTATGGGTCTGGAGAAAATCCTGGGAAAGGCATGAATGGACTGGATGTCCATTCCCATAATTTGGATGCCTGCCATTGATTGACATCTTGACTCATCAATACCGATAACTCATGTTCAGTCGGTAATCGCAGTTCTCGCCAATCACAATATCTTTTTGCATCCATATAAGACACATGACGCACAGGCTCATCTAGAGAAAGTGCTTGCCACTCATCAAAGTAGCGCTGATACCAATCACCGCCCTCTTTCTTCCAATAGTGAGGAGCCTGAACACGACTGTTGCTTAAGTGATTTTTATTTGATTCAAAAAACTCGAGATATTCACCATTAGTGACTACACGATTTGCAATTGCAAAATCATTGAGCTCAACCGAGTGCAGCCATTTTTCATTGTCAAATATGAATCCACTATTCCGATCAGAACCCGCCTTGAATGATTGCTTGGGTATTTGAATGTACTCTAAGGCCAGACTCTTTTCTGGTGCTGCGCTTTCAAAACATTTAAATGGTGCCTTATAGCCCAAGGTTTGCCACATATAAGCAAAAGCCTCGTTGTGCATGTCCTGATGAAATATCGATAACTGAATAAAGTATTCAGTCTCTGCATCAACGGTACCTTCAAGTAGTTCAAGTGTTTTCTGAAATACCTCAAGGTTATATTGAAGCAAACGCTCGATGGATGGCATCTCAATCGTCCAACGATCTGAGTGGGCGATGTCTGAAGAATTAAAAAGAAAATCGGATTGATTAAGTAAAGAAAGGTTAGATACTTGACCCTTGCGATGAACCCAAAACTCATGAAACCACGTCAGATGACCAAACTCCCAATGAGGGGGATTTACTATATCTAGTTTTGGCACTAGTTCCTGACCAACCTTGAGATTTAGCAGAATATTTCGAGTGAGTTCGTTTGACTCAACCAACCAATCTTTCAAAAGAGTGGTGCT
>JBJOKN010000146.1:0-3130 GCA_046046075.1 Pseudomonadota bacterium | reverse complement strand
GGTGCCCTAGCAGAATCGATTTTGACTGAGCTTCAAAGCCAAGATATTAAAGTTGATAGTTACAGCATTCTTGATTTATCAGCTGATTTGATTGAGCGCCAACAATCTCGGCTTACTCAATCATTTCCCATGGTCAACTGGATCAATCAATTACCAAAAAACTTCACCGGCATCATCTTGGCTAATGAAGTCTTGGATGCCATGCCCATTGAATTGATCACTTACCAAAATCAGCAATGGATATTTAAAGACGTATCTTTGACAAAAGAATCTTCTGAAGATGTTATTAGCTTTAAGCACTGCCTCGGTAAAGAAGTCCCAAAAAAAATTCTCCCTAAGTGCTTAGATCAACAATCATTCGAGAATGGCTACACCACTGAAATCAATATAAATGCCAAAGCTTGGATAAAAAGTGTCTCAGAGATTCTAGATATGGGCATCTTATTAACCATTGATTACGGATTTCCTGAGCATGAGTACTATCACTCGCAGCGGAATCAAGGAACCGTCATGGGTCACTATGCGCATCACGCCATTCAAGACCCTTTCTTTTATCCTGGAATTTGCGATCTAACAGCTCACGTTGATTGGACAAGCATTGCAAACGCTGGCATCAACTCTGGTTTATCACTCCTCGGATACACAAGCCAAGCCTCTTATCTATTGGATGCGGGTATTGGATCCTTGCTATTAGAAAGAGTTGACCCCTCTAACAGCGCTGAATTCATGCCTCACTCAAACGCTATTCAAAAATTATTATCAGAGGCAGAAATGGGCGAGCTGTTCAAGGTGATGTGCTTTGCTAAACAGCTACCTTTTGAAGAGGGCGATTTGCCTGGCTTTAGATCAAGACCTAGATCTCTTTGATTTTGTTTATCTGCCCTTGATTGCTAACAATCTTCTGTCTTCAATCAATTGCTTGATCTTCGCCCCTGTTGATGAGCCTTGCTCACCAACATCTTGAACAACTTGAGCAATGTCTACTTTCTTGGCGAAGTCATATGATTTGGTCAGCTGATCTGTAGGAAGCTTTAATAAATCAGCCACCTTGATGAGCTCATCAAAGCGTTCTGGCTTTCTCCAAACATCTGTGCGATTCAATAGATCTAATAAATTTTTAGGATCAAGTGTTGGTGAATTCAACCCTTCTTTTAATTCACGCGTCAGCACAGCATGATCGCGACACTCCGCTGGAATGCCCCATAAGGTTGCCCAAGCATTGATGTCTTCATTTTTTAAACTCGATAACAATACCGCACATCGCTGAGGTAAATTAAGTTGTTCTTTGGCAGCCAAATCAATATCAATTAGCAATGAAGCATCTTTTGAATTTAACTTTGGGAAAAATAATTCAAAGACCCCTATCTCAATCAATACCGCCAACATCCTAGAAGGCTTATCAGACATCAAGCCCCTAGAAATTTCTTGCCAAACTCTTTCTTTGACCAAAGCCTTTAGCTCGCCACTCGAATGAATTTCCTTGAGCAAGGTGAGCGTGGATGGCTCAATTGAAAAATCAGAAAAGCGTGCAGCAAATCTTGCAATACGCAATAGTCGAACTGGATCTTCGCTGAAGGCTGGCCCAAGATGCCTGAATAACTTATTGCTAAGATCTTTTTGGCCACCATACGGATCAATCACATCACCCACAGGCTGCCCATTAGCATCAGCCTCTTTGGCCATCGCATTGATGGTCAAATCACGTCTCGCCAAATCTTGCTCTAGTGTTACTTCTGGATCTGCATGAAACACAAAACCTTTATAACCTGGAGCTACTTTTCGCTCAGTTCTAGCCAAAGCGTATTCGGCATGGGTCACTGGATGTAAAAATACGGGAAAGTCTTGACCAACAGCGGTGTACCCCTGAGCCAACATTTGTTCAGGAGTTGCACCCACAACAACATAATCAAGATCTTTTACTGGCAAACCCAGCAACTGATCTCTGATGGCGCCACCAACAACATAAATCTTCACTTGATCAATACATCCAATGCTTGCGGATTGATAGCAAATACTTTTTCTAAAGCATTTTCAGCCCCCGCTGGCAAGACATTATCTTCACTCATCGAAGCCAAATTGTCTCGAGACATCAAGGTCGGCCCTGGCATCATTTCCAATAGGCCAGCCTGCAAATATGCCAATGGCTTTGGCAAAGGAATGACAATGCTCTTTCTACCTCCCACCATGCCAGCAAAATTCACCAACTCAGCCAAGGTGTAGACGCGAGGCCCAGCCAAATCAAATACTCTGCCAATTGTTTCTGACATTGAAATTGACTTCACAAACGCTTGTGCAACATCTGAAACATAAACAGGCTGAAATCTTACGTTTGCACCCCCCAAAGGCAAAATTGGCGCAAACTTTTGTAAAGATGCAAAAAGATTAATAAATTTATCTTTTTCACCAAACACCACAGATGGTCTAAAAATAGTCCAATCTAAATCACTCGCCTTGACCAAGTTCTCTGCATCACCTTTGCTGCGCTGATACATGGAGGCGCCTGAACTACTGGCACCTAAAGCACTCATGTGAATATAGCGTTTTAAATGTGCTGCACTCATCGCAGCCAAGATTTTTTTAGTTAGCTCAACATGGTTTTTTAAAAACCCCGGACCATAAGGTGACCCAGTTTTATCATGCAAGACACCCACCAAATTAATCACTACACCATCTGGTCCTAAACGTTGACATAAATCTGCCAAAACAGAAGGATCATGAATATTTGCTTCAATCACTTGAAGCTTCGGTAGAACCCACAACTCTTTTGCATAAGCAGCTTTACGAGTAGGTAATAAAACTGAATGGCCAAGCGCACTCAAGCCACTGGCAATTTTTTGACCAATGAACCCACTACCGCCAATCAACAATACTTTTGCTTCACTCATCATGGCAATTCCGACAATACAGATGTTTTAGGAGAAACCATCCCAAGATTTTGCTTCAGAGATGGAGTTTTATTGGTAGACATGGCTGTGTAATAACTGGCGTTTGCCAAAACATTTTTGACATATCCCCTGGTTTCGTTGAAGGGGATTGTTTCTGCAAAAATTGCGCCCTCAACAGTTCGAGGTAATTTCTCACGCCACATCTTAGGTCTTCCCGGACCAGCGTTGTAGGCAGCAGATGCCAA
>JBJOKN010000145.1:0-3135 GCA_046046075.1 Pseudomonadota bacterium | reverse complement strand
CAAAGGTGGAATCCCTGAGTTATTTTTAACTTGTGGTGTTTTGAGTTCTGCTTTGGCTTATCACGAAGGCAAGTTCCTTAAAGAGCATTTCCCTAAAGGTGTTGGCTTTCAAGTTCAATTGCAAGCCAATGAGCAATCTGCTTGGGAAGAAGCTCTTTTAAAGTTACCGGTGGCTGAGGTCAAAGCTTTTTCAATTGACGATGCCAGCACCACTGAAATTGACGATGCTTTTTCTGTGAGTGCGATTGAAATCGAAGGTCTTGGTCAATGTCATCGTGTGGGTGTGCACATCGCTGCACCAGCTTTGGCAATCCATCGTGGTGGTGCATTGGATGAGCTTGGTCGGAAAAGATTATCAACTGTCTATTTCCCTGGCGGCAAAATCACCATGCTGCCCGATGAAGTGATCGAAGTATTTTCTTTGCATGCAGCCGAGGCATCTTCAATTGATTTACCTTTAAGACCAGCCGTGTCTTTGTATGTCACTTTAAACGATGATGGTTTCCCAATCTTAGAAGGTGACCATGCGCCAGTCACCAAGGTTGAAAGGGTGCCGATGGCATCCAATCTTCGTTTGGATGATCTAGAGCATTTGGTCACTGAAGAGTCTTTGCTTGATGCAAAAAACACAGCAGCGATTCCTTATCAAGCTGAGCTGAACATTCTTTGGCAGTCTGCCAAGCAATTACATGCTAAGCGACAAGAGCAGCGTGTGATGAATGGCTTGAAAGAAGAAGCATTGGGCTTGCCAGATCCAACGGCTTTGCCACGTGACTTTAATTTCAAGGTCACGGATGGCGTGGTTGAAATCACTGCTCGTCAACGTGGATCGGTACTGGATTCAATCGTTGCTGAATGGATGATTTATTGCAATAGCACATGGGGCAATCAATTGGCCAGTCACAGTGTGCCTGGAATTTATCGTGCTCAAAAAGGCTGGGGCCCTCATCGCACGCGCATGCAAACAATGCCTGGGCCTCATGAAGGATTGGGTGTTGAAAACTACGCGTGGTGCACTTCACCTTTGAGACGCTATGTTGATTTGGTCAATCAATGGCAATTGATTGCCATGGCGCAACATGGCGTGACCGCTAAATTAGTTGCCCCTTTTAAGCCAAAGGATGCTGATTTGATGGCGATTGCGGCTGATTTTGATGGCACTTATGCCGCATACGGTGAACATCAAAATCAAATGGAAAATTATTGGTGTTTGCAGTACTTAAAACAACAGGGTTTGCCTTGGAAAGGTGTTGTGAGACATCTCAAGGAAGGGCAGGCACGGGTTGAAGCAATTCCTTTGCGTTTGAGTGTTCCAGAGTTAGCAGAACAAGCCAGAGGTGCTAGAGCTGAAATTGAAGTGATTGACATTGACTTCCTGGCTCTTGAAGCAAGTGTGCGTTATCTGGGTTTAATACAATCTGACTCAATTGGAAATCAAGAGTTGGAAGAATTAGATGAATTTGAAGACTCAGATAATGCTCAAGATGCTGATCCAGCTGTGACGGTTCCTGAAAATGATGTCAAGCCAAGCAACGCTGAATAAGTTTTTTAATATCGATTGGCAAGATTGGAAAAAGCCAATTGTTTATGCACTGCTTGCTTCATTGGTGCTGCATGCAATTCTATTGGCGTTCAAATGGCACGCTGAGTCGGAGCAAGAACGACGCTTAAAAACTCCGCTGAGCGTTGTGTTGGTCAATGCCAGCAGTCCAACAGCACCCATCAATCCAAAGCGCTTGGCTCAAGTGAATTTGAATGGTGGTGGTGACTTAACAGAGGGCCAAGCCAGTGCGCTGCGCCGTGCCGATCCAAAGCTGGCCGAGCAGTTAGAAAAAATGCAGGCAGATCAAAAGAGATTACTTTCACAGCTTCAGGCTGGACGAGAAAACCAAGCCAATACTTTGCAGGGTAAAAGTTCTTTGGCAACATCAGAAGCAAATCCGCTTGAAGCAGAGTTGGCAAAACGTTTACAAAAACAAGGTCAGCAGCCAAGAAGAGCCACGGTCACTGCTACCAGTGCCAAGTCGGTGGTATTTGCGCAGTATTACGATGCCATGCGCCGTCAAATTGAGGCCCATGGGACTGCTCACTTTCCAAGAGTTGGCGGTAGGGCTTTGTACGGAAGTTTGGTGTTGATGGTCAGTGTTGATCAGCGTGGCAGACTCAGCAAAGAAGGTGTCACAGTGATGAAGTCTTCTGGTAATCAAGAATTAGATCGCCAAGCGATTGCCATCATTCGTTCCGCGGCACCTTTTGGGCGATTCACAGATGCGATGAGACAGCAAATTGATGTTTTAGATTGGGTATCAACCTTTGACTTCACCAGAGATGGTGGTGAACTAAGATTGGATTTGAAAAATTGATACACTGATTCAAACAGATAAACACCATGAGCCAAGCAATGACTGATCAAGTGAACCCGAAGGATTACCCAGGCAAAGATGTCTATGCGGTGATTGGGAATCCTATTTCACACAGCAAGTCACCCTTGATCCATGAGTTGTTTGCCAAGCAAACCAATCAGGCGATTCATTACGGCCGAATTTTTTCAGAGCTGGGTGACTTTAAAAAAACCACGCAAGAATTTTTTGAGCGCGGAGGTAAGGGGCTGAATGTCACCATCCCTTTCAAGTTACAAGCCTATGAATTAGCTCAACACAAAACACCGCGTGCGCAGTCTGCGCAAGCTGCCAATATGCTGTGGCTAGAAAATGGTCAGTGGTGGTGTGATAACTCTGATGGCGAAGGGCTGACCCGAGACTTGCGACGCTTACTCAAACAGCATGGTGCTTCTTTGAGTGGTATCCATGTATTGCTCTTGGGTGCTGGTGGTGCGGCTCAAGGTGTGATCGAGCCTTTGATGGGTGCTGGCGTTGCAAGCATCAGCATTGCTAATCGTACCCATGAAAAAGCTGAAGCATTGGTTCAACAATTTTCAGAGTTGGCGTCTATTGCCAAGGTTATTTTGAAGGCCTTGCCTATGGCTGAGCTTAAAAATGACTCATATGACTTAATCATCAATGCCACTGCCACGGGCTTGAGCGATGCATCACCAATCCCCAAAGATGTTTTGAAGGCGATCATTCACCCTAATACTTTGGCGTATGACATGGTCTACGGTAAAGAAACATGTTT
>JBJOKN010000144.1:0-3183 GCA_046046075.1 Pseudomonadota bacterium | reverse complement strand
TCTTGGGATCAATCGACTCGCTTACTAGACTGACTTGAGAAGAATCTTTTTTCCACTCATACTGTTCGTAGCTGTGATGCAGGGCTTGTATACCCGTGAAGTGTTGCCCATCTTTGTAAAGCGGTAACAAACCAATACCTGCCTTGATGGCTTTGAACTGATCATTATCACTATAGGTGCTGATGGTTGGGCTCAATAAGCCCCAAGTCTCATTACTCTGTGCTTGAACTCCATTTGATGAGAGAGCGGCACAAATAATCGCACTAAAAAGTGCCGGGGTTTTTAATCTATTTTTCATTTTGTGCCCCATGATTTTTTTGTACCAAATATTTCTGTGATGTAGCCCCATACTGCTGCTGGTTGCAACATGCAACTGTAGGGAAGCATGTAAATAAAGAAGCCCATGGTGTTTCGGCGAACGCGCAAGTGTTGCTCGACAAACATCTTTTCTTCAATCCGATACATCACAGAATTCATGATCAGTGCCAAAGGTAACAAGGTCAAAGTCATGGGGCCAACAATCCAGTAGTGGCCAAACAGGGCTAACACCAATCCTGGTAAAAAGCCAAAAGTGAAGGCAACATCCATGGCTGGGAATAGCAGGTCCCACCAGATGAAGAAAGTCGATAAACGTTTTCTGAATAATACTTTTGGGTGGTATTTGAAGGCCTCGATCATGCCTCTGGCCCAACGTTGTCTTTGACGAATAAAGCCTGCCACCGTGCTTGGCACAATCGTGAAGGCGACCGCATCTTCACAATATCCCACCCGATAATCTTTCTCTAGCATGGCCCAAGTGAGAACAATGTCCTCACCAACAGTTTTTGGCCAACCACCTAATTCAAGAACTACTGATTTTTTGTACAAAGAAAATGCGCCCTGGGCAACCAGCGTTCCTTGATTCAAAGACTGCACACGCTTCACGGTCGCAATGCCTTGGAAGTAATCCCATTCTTGGGATTGAGTGATCCAGTTCTGACGAGAGTTGCGCACCATGATCGTGCCAGCCACGGCGCAAGTATTAGCTGGGTCACTATGTAAACGTTCCACAATTCTGACCAAAGCGTCTTTGTACAAATATGAGTCAGCATCTAAAGTGATGATGAGCTCATGGCTTGCCAATGTAAGAGCACGATTCAATGCTTCGGACTTACCTTGATTGGTCTCTTGCTTGATACATCGCAACCAAGGATAGGTGCTGGTCAATTGATGGCAGACCGCATGTGTTTCATCTTTTGAACCATCATCCACAAAAATCACTTCGAGCACACCAGGATAATTTTGTTTTGCAATACTCTCTAGCGTATCGGCAATGACTGATTCTTCGTTATAAGCCGCAATCAAAATACTGATCGGTGGATAAGTATCCAAATGTTTGCGCACAGGTCTTTTATCCATGAAAAGACTAAAGATCATGAAGGCATTGATAAAGCCGGGGACGATGGCGATGAACAAGATCAAAAACCCAGCCAGAAAACCGCCAATGACCGCTGAGAGATCGTGATACCAGAATTGGGATGCCCAGATGGAGAAAATACTCCACAGAATCGCAAAAGTTAATGCCAGTTGAAATTTAGTATTAACTTTCAGGTACATATTTATTCTTCTTTTTAGAGTTGTATATACCCAGTATGAACCTAATTTCTATAAATTAGAAATGTTTTCATCAAATAAATCTCATTTAAATTGAAGGAAAACTAAAAAACGGATTGGTTTAAAAAAGACTACTTTTTAGGGTTCAAACGACTTGAGCCCCAGATCTCGAACTGACGCTTCATATCACCAGCTTCGGCCTCAATCGTATCCTCTTCAGTCACAGGGCAATCAGTTGGGATCTCTTTTTTGGAACCATCGGCCACCTTTTGCTGAACGGCTGTTTGCGGAGATTTGCCATCCCAGGCAAATGGGTTCTTAAAGGCTGGTGGATCTGGTAAACAATCGTATTTATAAATAGGTGGCCAACCATCATCCACCGGTTGGAAAGAAATCGTCTTTTGGAAGATCAGAGGTTTTCCAGTGGGTATCGGTGGAAGAGGAGGCATGTTTTCAATGGCTTGCCTAGCTAACTTTTCAGCAACAGGAGACGTTGACCAAAGAGTCTCTAATTTTGAGAGTTTGCCGTCAGCGGCAATCTCAATATGAAAGCGCACCATGCCCTGATCGGGACCCTCAACAGATCGGCCCATCATGCTGCGCACTTGTTGACCCCAATTATGGCGATAGCGCTTACTGTTCTTCAGGGTATAAGTCGATGCCTTTTGCCATTCCTCAGCTGAGGGCGCTGGCGGCGCATCCATATAAGCCAACTTCTTTTCTTCTGGAGCTTCTCTTTGAGTATTTAAAACCAGCGTCTGATCATCAGGTTTCTTTTCATCTTTTTTCTGCTCAGGCTCAAGTTTGACTTGAACGATCTCTTCGAGAGGTTTGGGTTTGATTGGATTGATTCCCTGGTAGTTCAATCCTAAAACAATCAAAACTAAATGAAATGCCAAAGACAGAAGAAGTCCCACCTGAAATCTTGATGGTTTTTTAGTGAAGAGCATCACGTATTAGTTAATAACTATCTTTTCTATCGATGGGTCTTGATTTTATCGGTATATTGGTTCATTGTTATCTCAATAAATAAAGTTTTAGTTCAAATTAATTTATTCACCACTGATACTTAGTTTGTCTTACTAAGTGTTATTAATAAATACGAGGGAGTGTTATGAAGCAATTGATCAAACTAATCACAGCCATGTCATTCGTGATTTTCTCAGGACATGCATTTTCAGAATCAGTGAAAATTGTTTATCACGTGAACGAGGGTGTTCAACAAGCCAGTCGTGCGATTGGCAATATTCGCAATCATCTGAATGCTGATCCAAAAGCAAAAATCGTGGTGGTGACACATGGTCCTGGTATCGACTTTTTACTTGAAGGCGCTGAGAATATGTCTGGTTCAAAGTTTGCCGCATCGATTGGTGACTTGGTGAGCAAGGGCGTTGAATTCAGAGTGTGTAACAACACTTTGGTTTCAAGAAAAATTCCTAAAGAGCAAGTGATCATGGAAGCCAAGATTGTTCCATCAGGCGTTGCAGAAGTTTCTAACTTGCAAGCCAAAGAACGTTACGCTTACTTGAAGCCTTGATTGAAATAAGAGCTTGAATTAAGAGTTTCAATAATAAGAGTAAATAAATAAAA
>JBJOKN010000013.1:0-11608 GCA_046046075.1 Pseudomonadota bacterium | reverse complement strand
AGTAAGTGCCCCCGAGAGCAAGCCAGTTATTGAGCAAGCAACTCAGCAAACGTCTAAACAAAATTCATCAGTAGCGAGTAAGCCAGTCAAAGTCAGTTTGGAAAATATTCAAACTGGTGGTCAGATGGACTCTTCAATTCCAAAGTCCAAGCGTTCACGCAGTGGTTTGATATCAATTTTGTTATTGCTATTGGTAGCCGGCGGTCTTTACTCTAGTAAAAATGACATCATTGCTTTGTTCAATCCACCAGCAGCCGAGCCTCAGCCGGTTGTAGTTGATGGTGCTGCGCCTCAAGATCCCAAAGAAGAGGGTGGTAATTCAGCAAACCCAGCTAATCCAGCAAGTCCAGTCGCCCCAAGTTCAGCCACTCCAGCAGCAGCTAATGTTGCCGCGGTTTCACCATTGCCTTCAGATGTTGGTTGCCCAAAGCCTGATGCGAATGTGACAGAGCAATCTGTGACTGAGCCAAGTAAGCCAGGTAACTTTGTGCATGTTGTTGTCAAATCAAGACAAATTGTTTGTGTGGTGGATGCAACTGGCAAATCAATGATGCAATCAATTGAGCCTGGTGCTGGACACACTTTCGGTGGTAAAGCGCCATTCACAGTTTTGACAAATGGCTTGTCACAAGCATCTGTTTATTTCCAGGGTAGACCTGTGCGCCCATTGAATGAGCAAGTAAGAACAGTACGCGTTAAAGAGGCCTCTATCAATTGAGATTTCTAAGCTTATGACAATCAAAGGAGCTTCGGCTCCTTTTTGTTTTTCTACGATGCTATCTGCCAAGATAAAATAAATGCATGAGTCAGCTACCCCAATCTAAATCTGAAATATTCTGGGTATTCACCTGGCTTGCTCTTCAAGGTTTTGGCGGTGTGTTACCGGTTGCTGAACGAGAGTTGGTTGATAAAAAACGTTGGTACACAAGAGAAGAGTTTCTTGAAGAGTGGGCGGTGGCCCAGGTCTTACCAGGTCCCAATGTTGTTAACTTAGCGATCATTTTCGGCTCACGTCATTTTGGATTACCAGGGGCATTAGCAGCGATTGCAGGTATGTTGGTTTTCCCAATGCTGGCACTGATTGTTATAGCAATCACTTATCTTCATTGGGGCAGTAATCCTGTGGTTGCCGGAGCGATCAAAGGCATGGGTGCAGTTGCAGCAGGTTTGATTGCTGGAACCTCTCTCAAATTAGCCAGTGCACTTAAAAAACATCCCTTGGGTTATTTGCCATCCATAGGTATTGCCTTGCTATGTTTTATTTTGGTTGCATTAGTCAGAATCCCACTGGTGCATGTGCTCTTGAGCCTTGGTGTGCTCTCCATTTATTTAACTTACCGTCGGATCAAGCCATGATTCAATTATCTTTGGCTAACTGGCTAGATGTATTTTTACATTTCACGGCTGTTTCATTGATGGCAGTGGGTGGGGCGGTCACGGTTATTCCTGAGATGCATCGTCACCTGGTCTATAAAAATGCTTGGATGTCAGAGGATCAATTTGCGGCATCGATCGCGATTGCGCAATCAGCACCGGGCCCAAATATTTTGGTGATCGCCATGATGGGTTGGCATATTGGAATTAACTCTGTGGCAACAATTCACGCGCAGTATGTTTGGGGAACCTTTGGTATGGTCTTGGCCATGATTGGTGTGATGCTACCTAGTTCCATCTTGACATACTCAACTGCCAAGTGGGTTCAAGCCAATAAGGACAGTGATTTTGTTTTGGCTTTTAAACAAGGATTGGCCCCATTGGTGATCGGCGCCATTCTGGCAACCAGTTGGTTGATCAGTGCTGCCAATACCAGTTTAGAAAATGACTGGGCATTGTGGTTGTGCACCATCATCACAGTCTTTCTCATCTGGAAAACCAAGTTACATATCTTATTGTTGCTAATGATTGGTGCGGTACTAGGTGGGGTGGGTTTGATTTAAGCAATCAGAGAGAACCCAAGAAAAAATAGGCAATAAAAAACCCGACCGAAGTCGGGTTCTTATGAACATAACACCAAATTACATTGGGTTGATGTTAGAAGCTTGCTTGCCCTTAGGGCCAGTTGTTACTTCAAAGCTAACCTTTTGGTTTTCTTTCAAGCTTTTGAATCCGTTACCTTGAATCGCTGAGAAGTGAGCGAATAAATCTTCACCACCACCATCAGGAGTAATAAAACCAAAACCTTTTGCGTCGTTGAACCACTTAACAATACCTGTTGCCATTACTGAAATTCCTTAAAAAAATTAAACGTGGTGATTTCTCACCATTTCTTTGCAGGGCTGGAAGATTCAACTAACCGAATCACCCATTTTGAAAAATGGAAACGACGGAAGCTACTTGAAGACCTACGAGCTAAGTATCGCACAATTTGAATAAAGGGATATGATTATTTAATCAGGGCTTTTACTAGGTTTTATGGGGGTGAAACGCCCAAAAACAGGTATTTTTAGCAAAAAAAGCATTTATTGAGCTCTTGACACGGAAAAACCAGGGTTTTTTGCCCTAAATGCCTAAATTATGAGCATTTAAATCCTCAGCGAAGATTTGGAGTCTGTTTTATCCTCTAGCCTACCCAATAAAAAGAAGAGACAAACATAATGAATACAACAGAAATCACTAAAATTGTTGATGACAACATCAGAGCAAGACGATCAATTCGTGCTTTTTTGCCCACCGAAGTTAAAAAACAAGACATTTTGGACATCATGAATGTGGCAGCACGTGCCCCATCTGGCACCAATACTCAGCCTTGGCAAGTGCACATCGTTCAAGGTGCTGCCAAGCAAGCCATTACCGATGAAATTCTCAGTATTTTTAATGATCCTGAAGCTCTGAAAGAGCACACTGAGGAATACAACTACTATCCATCAAAATGGGTTGACCCTTATTTGGCCCGCCGCCGTAAAGTAGGTTTTGATTTATACGGTTTATTAGGCATTGGTAAAGAAGATAAAGATAGGATGAAAGCTCAAGGAGCTCGCAACTATCAATTTTTTGATGCCCCTGTCGGCGTCTTCTTCACCATCGATCGAGTCATGCAGCAGGGTAGCTGGTTTGATTACG
Organism: Pseudomonadota bacterium; assembly: GCA_046046075.1. GTDB lineage: Bacteria > Pseudomonadota > Gammaproteobacteria > Burkholderiales > Burkholderiaceae > Polynucleobacter. The sequence goes on along the minus strand of JBJOKN010000013.1, from coordinate 8,548 downwards.
GGATGTTTGTGCAAAACGTGATGTTGGCTGCAAAAGCTCGTGGTCTTGACACATGCCCGCAAGCAGCATTTACTCAATTTCATCGAGTGATTGCAAAGCACTTAAATCTCAATCCAGAGCAACAGTTGATTTGTGGCATGTCATTGGGTTACGCTGATCAAAGTAAAGTGGAAAACACTTTGACCACCGACCGCGAAAATGCTGAAAGCTTCACACATTTTTTTAACTAAGTTCATTAAGTTTTTTGATAGGTAATTCTTTATGAGTCAGACTTTTCAATGGAATGATCCACTGCGTTTGGATGATCAGTTAACTGAAGAGGAGCGCATGATCAAGGATGCTGCTCATGACTATTGTCAGGGTCAGTTATTGCCAAGAGTCACTGAAGCATTTCGCCATGAAAAAACAGACATTGCCATTTTTAAAGAAATGGGTGACTTAGGATTGCTGGGCGTAACCATTCCTGAGCAATATGGTGGCGCAGGTTTGAACTATGTGGCTTATGGCCTGGTTGCTAGAGAGGTTGAGCGAGTCGACTCGGGTTATAGATCGATGTTGAGCGTGCAATCCTCATTGGTCATGGTGCCCATCAATGAATTTGGTAGTGAAGAACAGAAAAAGAAATATTTACCAAAACTTGCCACTGGTGAGTGGATTGGTTGCTTTGGTTTGACTGAGCCTGATCATGGTTCTGATCCTGCCAGCATGGTGACTCGTGCAAAACCAGTGGATGGAGGTTATTCATTATCTGGTTCAAAAATGTGGATCACCAACAGTCCTATCGCTGATGTATTTGTGGTGTGGGGTAAGTTGCTTGATGAAGCCACTGGTAAAGACAATATTCGTGGTTTCATTTTAGAAAAAGGTTGGAAGGGTTTAACTGCACCTGCTATTCATGGCAAGGTCGGCTTGAGAACTTCGCTGACTGGTGAGATTGTGATGGATGAGGTATTTGTTCCCAAGGAAAATATTTTTCCTGAGATCAAGGGTCTTAAGGGGCCTTTCACATGCTTGAACAGTGCTCGTTATGGCATTGCTTGGGGTGCATTGGGCGCCGCTGAAGATTGCTGGTTCAGAGCACGTGACTATGTGATGAATCGTCAACAATTTGGTCGTCCATTAGCGGCCAATCAATTGATTCAGGTGAAATTGGCCGATATGCAAACAGAAATCAGTTTGGGTTTGCAGGCTTGCTTGCGTTTGGGTCGTATGAAAGATGAAGGCACGGATGCAGTTGAGATCACATCAATTCTGAAGCGCAATTCTTGTGGCAAATCATTGGCTGTTGCCAGAATGGCCAGAGACATGATGGGCGGCAATGGTATTTCTGATGAATACGGTGTTGCAAGACACATGGTGAATTTAGAAGTGGTCAACACTTATGAAGGAACGCATGATATTCATGCCTTGATTTTGGGTCGTGCTCAAACCAATATCCAAGCATTCTTTTAAAAGTACTAAAAGTAATATGCGATAGAGGCCATTCGCTTGAATGGCCTTTTTCTTTATTTCGTTTATGCTTACTTCTATGCAAGGCTTACTTAAATTCTTTTCTAAAACAGTAAAGCAAATCATGCTCTTAGGCATGTTATTTACTTTGCTGTCGTCGCAAGCACATGCGATTGAAGTTGGGGATTCTTTACCCTTGGGGCAGATTCAGTCGATACAGGGTGAAACATTCACACCTGAGCAATGGGCTAAGAGAAACACCATTGTTCAAGTTTGGGCCACTTGGTGCTCATATTGTCGAACTCAGAATAAATACATCCAACAATTAAGACAAAAAATACCAGCCGATCAACTGAATATTGTCACCATTTCAATAGATCGCCGAGTTGAACCAGTCAAAGATTACATAGAGAGAAATCAATACACCTTCCCAGTGGTGATGATGACCCCTGAATTAGCGAAAGCGATTGGCAAAAGAAGAGGGGTTCCAGAACTTTACGTCGTGAACCCTCAGGGGCGTGTGATTCAGAAAGATTTTGGTCTGATGGTTGATTTAGATCTGATGGACCTGGCCAGGTACGCCAAAAAATAGCCAAAGCCTGGCATACATAAGACAAAAGCAAGCAAGTAGGGTTAAAGAGGCTCAGGATATGCGACCTTGGCCAAATCATGCACTTTTGGCATATTCATATAAGAAGAATGAATTTGTTTTAAATATCACCCTGTTCAATAATCTTTTACTTAGTTAAATCAATTAACTGTAAGGTGAAACCCCAAGATATAAAAAGGTTTTATCGAATTAGAATCGACGTGTTACTAAAGGGGGAAATGATGCAATCATTCATTCGTAAACCATCAATATTGATGGCAGGCTTATTTGTAAGCCTACTAGGTGCAACTTCTTTGGCAAATGCCCAAAGTTTGCAAGTTAAACAATGGGCCGCTTCATGTGCAGCCTGTCACGGTACCGATGGTTATTCTGAAGGTGGAATGGCTAGCCTAGCGGGTCAAAATAAAGCCGAAATGATCAAGAAGATGAATGAATACAAAACTGGTAAGCGCGCAGCTACCATCATGCATCAGTTGAGTAAGGGTTACACAGATGAGCAGATTGAACAAATCTCTGCTTACTTTGCCTCTTTGCCTGCTGAAAAACCAGTAGCTAAAACAAAATAATAGGGAGTTGATCATGCAAAGACGCGAATTTATACAATTAGTAGGAGCGGGTGCTGCTGCAACAACTCTGGTTGGTTGTGCCTCGACAAAAATTGATGCCAAAAATGCCAAGGTATTGGTGATTGGTGGCGGTTATGGTGGCGCAACAGCTGCTAAGTACGTGCGTAAGTTTTCAAATTACACAGCTGATGTGACTTTGATTGAACCAAATCAAAACTTCATTTCTTGCCCACTATCTAATTTGGTGATCGGTGGTAGCAAGAAGATGGAAGACATCACAGTTTCATACGATGGCCTCAGTAAAAACCATGGCGTGAAATTGGTTAAAGACTATGTGGTGTCAGTCGATGTTGCTAAGAAGCAAGTGAAACTTGCTGGTGGTTCAACATTGTTCTACGACCGCTTGATCGTTTCTCCAGGTATTGATTTAACTTATGACAAATTGCCAGGCATGCTTAAGCCAAATGCTCAGAACGAAGTTCTGCACGCATGGAAAGCAGGCGAGCAAACTGTTGGTTTAAGAAAGCAATTGGAAAGCATGAAGAATGGCGGCGTATTTGCCATTTCAATTCCTTTGGCTCCATACCGTTGCCCTCCAGGACCATATGAGCGTGCTTGCCAAGTAGCTGACTACTTCCAAAAGAACAAGCCAAAGAGCAAAGTGCTTATTTTGGATGCCAACGATGATGTGACATCTAAGCCAGGTCTATTCAAATTGGCATGGTCACGTCGCTACGCTGGCATGGTTGAATACCGCGGTAAACACAACCTAACGGATGTGGATGTTAAGGGTAAGAAGTTGAAGTTTGAATTCAACGACGACGTGAAGGCTGACGTATTGAACGTGTTGCCTCCAATGCGTGCTGGTTCAATTGCTGTGAAAACAGGCTTGGCCAACATGAATGCACGTTGGTGTGAAGTTGACTTCTTGACCTTTGAATCTAAAGTTGCTCCAAACGTTCACGTCTTGGGTGATTCAATTCAAATCGCTCCAGGTATGCCAAAGTCTGGTCACATGGCGAACCAACACGGTAAGACATGTGCAGCAGCAGTGGTTGCAATCTTGAGTGGTGCTGAAGTTAACCAATTACCGGTTTACAACAACACTTGCTACAGCTTCGTATCTGCTTCAGAAGTGGTTCACGTTGCCAGCGTTCATACTTATGACGCTGCTAAGAAAACCATGGTCACAGTACCAGGTTCTGGTGGTGTGTCTTCTGCTGCTAATCCTCTTGAGGGTGAGTACGCCAATGCATGGGCCAGAAACATTTGGGCTGATATGTTGGTTTAAGCCACTGAATCATTTTCAGTTGTACCAAATAAAAAAGTCTGCTTCGGCAGACTTTTTTATTAACGGTTCTAATAATTTCTTCTCAATTTAATTATTTAATCCATCTACTTTTTATCTTTAGCGGCCTCATCCAAAGATTTTAAGAATGCCAGTTTCTCTTTGATTTTGGCTTCCAATCCTCGGTCAGTTGGTTGATACCAATTAGCCTGTTTCACGCCATCCGGAAGATAGTTTTCTCCAGCTGCATACGCATGAGCTTCATCATGCGCATAACGGTAAGCCTTACCATGACCTAATTCATCCATCAGTTTGGTTGGGGCATTGCGTAAATGCATCGGCACATCACGACTGATGTCTTTTGCCACAAAATCTTTGGCTTGATTAAATGCCTTATAGGCCGCATTACTCTTAGGTGCTGCGCACAGGTAAATCAGGGCCTCAGCCAGAGCTAATTCACCTTCAGGACTGCCCAAGCGTTCAAAAGTTAATGCAGCATCATTGGCCAATTGCATCGCACGTGGATCTGCTAATCCAATATCTTCCCAAGCCATGCGCACAATTCTGCGTGACAGATATTTCACATCCACGCCACCATCAATCATGCGGCAGAACCAATACAAGGCACCATCCGAATTCGAGCCCCTGACAGATTTATGCAGTGCTGAAATCTGGTCATAAAAATGATCGCCAGATTTATCAAATCGTTTTGATAGATGACCTAAGGATTGCTCGAGGAATTCTGCGGTGACCTTGCTGACTTGACTGGTTTTTGCGGCATTGAAAGTTTGCTCAATCAAATTAAGGAAACGTCTGGCATCGCCATCCGCCATGTGAAGTAAAACTGCTTGAGCTTCCTCATTGAACTCAATCTGACTTGGTAAGGCTGCCAAGGCACGATTGAGTAACTGTAAAAGTTCATCATGGGTCAAGGACTTCAGAACATATACCTGGGCCCTTGAGAGCAAAGCTGAATTAACTTCAAAGGATGGGTTCTCGGTGGTGGCCCCAATAAAGGTCACTAAACCTGACTCTACAAAAGGGAGCAGGGCATCTTGTTGTGACTTATTGAAGCGATGGATTTCATCCACGAACAAAATGGTCTTCTTGCCAAACTGTTGCAGATTGTTCTCAGCCAGCTCAATGGCTTGTCTGATTTCTTTCACCCCAGCCAAAACAGCTGAAATGGCAATGAATTCACAATCAAAGGTGTTGGCAGTTAATCGTGCAATGGTAGTTTTGCCTACGCCGGGAGGCCCCCATAAAAGCATTGAGTGAGGCTTACCTGACCTGAATGCCAAATCCAGTGGTTTACCGGGACCAAAAAGATGAGTTTGCCCAACCAGGTCCTCTTTTAGTTGAGGACGTAGCATTTCCGCTAGGGGAGTAAAATTCTCGTTGTTTGGTAATAAAGACATGGTTTAATACGCAAATTGTCGCATGTTGTTTGTGGACTAAATCGTTTTTTACCGCTTATTAATCATTATTAAAAAGTAACTCATGAACCAAGATATACAAAATCAGATGAAAGATAAGTTGCGCCCGCTACCTCGCTGGATTTTCATGAGTCGCTGGTTGCAAGCACCGCTTTACGTGGGCTTGATTGTTGCTCAAGTTGTTTATGTGATTCAGTTCTGGCGTGAATTGGTCCACCTCATCAGCATGATGATGACCAAGGGTGGCACGACTGAAACAGAAATCATGTTGATTGTTTTAGGTTTGATTGACGTGGTCATGATTTCAAACCTATTGGTGATGGTTATTGTGGGTGGTTGGGAAACCTTTGTCTCCCGTTTAGAGCTCAAAAATCATCCTGATCAACCAGAATGGTTGTCTCATGTGAACGCTGGTGTATTGAAGGTCAAACTCGCAACTGCCATCATTGGTATTTCTTCAATTCACTTATTGAAGACTTTCATCAATGCAGAAGAGTTAGATGACAAAACTTTGTTGTGGCAAACATTGATTCATTTGACCTTTGTTGCTTCTGCTTTGGCCATCGCCTATACAGAAACACTCTTGGCCAAGGCCAAGTCTCACTAAAAGATTTAACTCAAATCAAAATTGTCTGATAGCAATGCCAGCCAAGACAAGGCTGGCAGTTGCAACTGTCGTCAGTACAGTTCTCATTTTTAAGAACTCTGCCAAATACGCTTCGTCATGAATCAAATGACGAAACTGTTTGCGATCGACCAGTAATGCAAGTAGCAGGGTGGCTGCAATTAAAAAGTAACCAGAAGAAAAAGGCATGTGAAGAGCTGCCCACGCAAGTAATGATGGGATCACTCCCCAAATCCAAGCGCCTTTAGATCTCCAAAACCCATGTCCTTCTTGATTTGAAAGAGGGTTCAATAAAGGACCCCAATGCAGGGCTCCCACAAATGAGGCAATCGTTGCTGCATAAAGAAGCAATGAGTTTGCAGCCCAAAAATCAAGCGGTGGCTCAGCAAACTGAACCAAGGCAGATAGCAGGATGAAAGGAATCAGTCCTGCATAACCAAGAAATTTAGCAATCGGTGTCAACATGATCAGGTGTAGCTGTAAACGCCTTTACCTGATTTTCTACCTAGGTAGCCAGCGGCGACCATTTCACGTAGTAAAGGGCAAGGGCGGTATTTAGAATCATTAAAGTTCTTGAAATAAACCTCCATAATCGCCAAGCATGTATCTAAGCCAATCATGTCAGCTAAGGCCAATGGGCCGATTGGATGATTGCAGCCAAGCTTCATGCCAGCATCAATATCTTCTGGGGTCGCTAAACCTTCAGCTAAAACAAAGAAAGCTTCATTGATCATTGGCACCAAGATGCGATTCACAACAAAACCAGGGGCATTCTTAACCGTGATCGGCTCTTTGCCCAGCACTTTTGACATTTCTTGAACCAAGCCATGGGTTTGATCATCCGTTTGAAGACCACGAATAATTTCAACTAAAGTCATCATTGGCACTGGATTGAAAAAATGCATGCCAATGAAGCGCTGAGGATTGCTCACTTCAGCCGCCATTTGCGTGATTGAAATCGATGAGGTGTTCGAAGCAATGATGGTGTCTTTGCTCACAATGCCATCCAATTGCTTCAAGATTTTGATCTTGAGATCGTAATTCTCTGTTGCAGCCTCAATCACCATCTGTGAGCCTGTGAAATCTTGGTAATTGGTGCTAGTTTTGATGCGGGCCAAGGCAGAAGTTTTTTCTGCTTCAGTCATCTTCTCTTTTTTGATCAAGCGATCAAGGCTGCTGGCAATGGTTGCTAGGCCTTTTGCAACAGCGGCATCATTGATATCGACCATGACCACATTCAAGCCAGAAACTGCGCAGGCTTGAGCAATACCATTGCCCATTGTGCCAGCGCCAATAATGCCCACAGACTGAATACCCATTGCTTGACCTTCTATTTAAGTACTAAAAGCTTAAGTTTAAGCCTCCTCTGGAAAATAGTAGAAATTTTTCAATATTCTTCGGGCTTTATGGATAATGTCGGTATGTCTACACAAGGTTTCATCCTCAAAATCTCCTGCCCAGACCGACCTGGCATTGTTCATGCTGTCAGTCAGTTTTTATTCAATCAAACGGCCAATATTTTGGACTCTGCTCAATTCAGCGACACCTTCACGAGCCGTTTTTTCATGCGCGTGCATTTCGCCAAGACATCGCAAGAACTGAACTTAAAAAAGCTTCAAGAATTATTCAAAGAGATTGGCAATAGTTTTCAAATGGACTGGGAGCTCTTTGACGCTGCCAGCAAACCTAAAGTATTGATCATGGTCTCCAAATTGGGTCATTGCCTGAATGATTTATTGTTCAGAACCCATAGTGGATATTTACCGATTGAAATCGCAGGCATTGTTTCTAATCATCAAGATTTTCAAAATCTGGCCGCTGGTTACAAGATACCGTTTCATTACATGCCACTCAGTAGTGCCAATGATGAGCGTAAGCATGAACAAGAAGAGCAATTATTGAAGTTGATTGATCAAGAGAAAATTGATTTGGTCGTGTTGGCCAGATACATGCAGATTTTGTCTCCAAAAGTGTGTCAAAAGTTATCAGGCAAAGCCATCAACATCCATCACTCTTTCTTGCCAAGCTTCAAAGGTGCCAAGCCTTATTGGCAAGCCCATCAGCGTGGTGTGAAGTTGATTGGTGCTACGGCACATTACGTCACGACCGATTTGGATGAAGGTCCAATCATTGAGCAGGGCGTTGAGCGTGTTGATCACGCCATGGACCCAGATCAACTGGCTGCAGTGGGCAGGGATGTTGAATGTATGGCTTTATCTCGTGCGGTTCGTTGGCATGCGGAACACCGAATCCTATTGAATGGTAAAAGCACGGTGGTCTTTCAGTAATGGATTTCTCACTTTTATTAGATATCTTTTTGCACTTAGACAAGCATCTGGTCACCATTGTTGATCAATGGGGTCCTTGGGTGTACGTCTTGCTATTTGCCATCATCTTCATTGAAACAGGCGTGGTGGTGATGCCATTCTTGCCTGGCGACTCTTTGTTGTTTGTCGCTGGTGCGATCGCAGCAGTGGGTGGCATGAGCTTGCCTCTATTGATGATCTTATTGATCATTGCAGCGATTGCTGGTGATGCAGTCAATTATTCAATTGGCCGCTGGTTCGGACCAAA
>JBJOKN010000143.1:0-3225 GCA_046046075.1 Pseudomonadota bacterium | reverse complement strand
TCACCCACACCCAAGACCAAGCTGATAGTTCCTGCTATGAAAGCCAAGGCAATGGCGAGTGAGACAGGCACATCCATGCCGAGCATGCCTGTTTTAGGAAAGTTTCGAATGCTGTGCCATGCAACCACAAACATAGGTCCTGCTGAGTAAAGAACCACAGGAACAGTCAGGGCCCAACTTGTCCAACCCAATAACAATTCTTGTTCAACGAGTAGATCGTCTGCCCCGGTATATGTTGGCCAGGCATACATCATGACTTGCATCATTCCCAGCACCGCCACACCCAAGCGCATCAATAACTGACGGCGCTCTTTTTTTGCCAGATCAGCACTCATGGATGGCTCAAAAGGCCATGCCTCATAACCAATCTGCTCCACTGAATGAAGCAATTTTGATAGTTGGACCTCTTTTGGGTTGAATCTAACTGTGGCTCGCTGTGTCACATAATTGATTTGGACGTCTTTAACGCCAAACAACCTTTTCAAGTGTTGCTCATTCAGCCAGACACAGGCAGCACAGCGAATTTTTTCTAAACGCAGTGTGGTTTCGAACTCGCCGGGATATTCTGATGAAGCTCTTGTGAATCGATCCATCAAGACTGGATCATCGTATGCCAAAAGAGCATCAGGTACTTGATCAGTTAACTGATCAAGACCATCGGGCTTTTGACCCAAAGGTATTCGCCTGGCATAAAAAGCTTCCAAACCCTGGCCGTGGATTGTTTGGGCAATTGCCAAACAACCTGCACAACAAAAATAACGAGGCGACCCACCCAACGTCGCCTCATAAAGATTATCGCTACTTAGATCACCACCACAGTGATAGCAGTCCTCGTTTGAAAGTGGGGTCTCAGGCTTGATATTCATCTTAGCCTGAGATTCTAGGCTTTCTTTTTACTTATAGGACACTCTGTCCAATATTTTTTGTGCATAAATTTGATTTTTACCAATAGATGCAATTGAAATATTCTCTTGCTTGAAGTTTCCAAGCTTATTTAATGCTTCATTAGTAGTTTTCACAGACCTTACTACTGGCCATTCATTATTGCCATCAGCAAAATATTGTTGGGCAGAATCACTGGCCAAGTATTCGAGGAATTTAATGGCTGCTGCTTTATTTGGTGCGTAGCTAGCTACAGCACCACCTGCAATGTTCATGTGAACGCCAGAACTGGCTTGATTTGGCCAAATTAAACCAACTTTTGCCACAACTTGCATGTCAGCTGGCTTGGTAGAACGCATCAAGCGAGCCAAATAATAAGAGTTGGTCAATGCCACCCCACACTCCCCTGAAGCAACAGCTTTGATTTGATCTGTGTCTCCACCTTTGGGTGCACGAGCCATATTTGCCACCATGCCTTTGGCCCATGCTTCAGTTTTTGCCTCACCTTGACGCTCATACATCGCACCAATCAATGACAACATATATGGATGAGAACCAGAACGTGTGCAAACCTTACCTTTGTTCATAGGATCAGCTAATTTTTCATAAGTATCAACATTGCTTGGGTTCATGCTTGCTTTGTTGTAAACAATCACGCGAGCTCTACTTGAAAAGCCAAACCACTGACTACCTTGACCAATATCATTTGATCGAAAGTTTTTAGGAATTCTGGCGTCCAATACTTTTGACTGAATTGGCTGAAAGAAACCTTCAATTTCAGCACGCCACAGCCTTGCTGCATCAACCAATAAGATCACATCTGCTGGACTATTTTTACCCTCACTGCGCAAACGCTCTAAAAGCGCATTGTCATCCGCCTCAATGCGGTTGATCTTGATACCTGTTTGTTTGGTAAATTCTGCATATAAAGCTTCATCAGTTTGGTAGTGGCGTGCAGAATATAAGTTCAAAACCTGAGATGACTGAGATAATGCTGGTGTGGCAGTAGTTAAGCCAACAGTAAAGCCAAATGCAGAGAAAATAGCCAATAGTGATTTTTTAGTCGACAACATATGAAAAACAACTCCGATCAAGATAATGATTTAAATACAATTGAGAATAATTATCATCTAGATTACCACAATTCTCGTCGAGGCTTTTTGACCCTGATCAGTTTAGGTGTTCTTGGAATTGGTGGATTGACCTCTTGTTCAAGCATGACAAGAAAAAAACCAGTTATTGGCTTGGCCTTGGGCGGTGGTGCTGCAAGAGGTTTTGCTCATATTGGAGTTATCAAGGCACTGGAATCTCAAGGCATCTTCCCTAACTTGGTGGTTGGCACAAGTGCTGGTAGCGTGATTGCTGCCTTGTATGCATCCGGATACCGTGGAACTGAATTGCAAAAAATTGCTTTGTCTTTGGACGAGGCAGCAATCACTGACTGGGCACTGCCCTTCTCTGGTCGATTTGGCGGAATGATCAAAGGAGACGCACTTCAAGCGATGGTGAATCGCTTGGTAAAAAATCAAACCATTGAAAATATGCCAATGCCTCTGGGCATTGTCGGCACGGATTTACAAACTGGCAATGGAGTTTTGTTTCAGCGAGGAGATACTGGCCAGGCTGTTCGGGCATCTTGTAGCGTGCCTGGAATTTTTCAACCGACCATCATCCAAGGTCGTGAGTATGTGGATGGAGGATTGGTTTCACCAGTCCCAGTGAGATACGCCAAACAAATGGGTGCTGATATTGTGATTGCAGTCAATATTTCAACTGAACCAAGCACTCAAGATAGCTCAGGAACGTTAGGTATTCTTTTGCAAACAACTTCCATCATGGGAAAAAGCATCAACACCTTTGAACTAGATCTTGCACAAGTGGTAATTCAGCCTGAATTAAAAGGCATGAGAGGCACAGACTTTAAAGCAAGAAATGCGGCTATCTTGGCAGGCGAAGAGTCTGTGATGAAACAAATTTCACAAGTGAAGAATTTACTGAGAATGTAAGGATCAGAAATGATCCACTTTGTCAGGGACTAGCCTTGCTTAAAGGCGACCAGTCTTATCCAAGCGCTCTTGGAAGTCGAGCAATAGTTGTTGGCGCTGCTCTTCTGACATGACATCAAAACCGCTTGTGTTTTCAAGTCGGCGCGCGCCGTTGTAACGCTTTTCCCAATAAACCTTTGTCATATCATCCACTCGGATAGATTTACCCTTAGATGGAGCATGAATGAATTTATTGTTACCAACGTAAATACCTACGTGAGAAAACGCATGGCGCATGGTGTTAAAGAAGACCAAGTCACCCGGGCGTAGTTCATCTTTACCAATCTCCAAACCAACT
>JBJOKN010000142.1:0-3256 GCA_046046075.1 Pseudomonadota bacterium | reverse complement strand
CATTGTTATGGGATTGCTTGTGTTGATTCAAATAGGCATCAAGGCTTATTGCGTGTATCAATTATTTTTCACGCCAATCAAGCTGGAGTTCAACAAGGTCGAAGAAGAGAGCGAATTCCCTAAATTCTGATGATCACTTACATGATCAGTTGCTCAAAGGCGCTGATCAGTGACTCTGGTTCTTGGGCCCCTTGAAGCAGATATTCTTCATTAAGAATCAGTGAGGGTACTGACTGTATCCCCATGTTCTTATAAAACTCTTCTTCAGCTTTAACTTCAGCAGTGAACTCATCGCTGGCTAATATTTTGCGAGCTCTGACTTTGTCTAACCCTGCTCGAGCCACAGCATCTAGAACATTTTTCTCGTCATCAAGGCTCACGGCCAAACAGAAGTAGGTATTGAGTAATTCTTTTTTAAGAGCTGCTTGTTTATCAAGATCACATTCATTCGCTGCCCAATACAACAAGCGGTGACTATTGAAGGTGTTGTAAACACGCTTACGACCCTCTGGATGAAATTGAAACCCAGCTTCAAGAGCTCTGGCTCTGATTTGGGCTTGATTGGTTTTCACCTGCTCAAGACTCAAGCCATATTTTTGAGTCAAATGCTCCATGGCGTCTTGCCCACCAGGAGGCATGTGAGGATTGAGCTGAAAAGCACGGAAATGAACTTTAAAGTCCACCACCATCTCTAGCTGGCTCATCGCCTGAGATAGGTTGCCAAAACCAACCGCGCACCAAGGGCAGGCAATGTCGGAAACAAAATCGATGGTAATGGTTGGTTTCATATTTTTTGGGGATAAAAGGTAATTAAAGCATTAAAAAAATTATTCGCGCTTAAATTACAATCAAATTCTGTTTTAACTCATCAGAAATCACGGCAAATAAAAGTGTCTGCAAACCATAGCTTTGAATGTCGGATTCTCAGCAGTATTCACATGGTCTCAAAAGATGGCTGGAATAGTCTTTTGGGGAAAGACGCAACTCCTTTTTTACGCCATGAGTTCTTAAGTGCTCTCGAGGATTGCGCTTGCGTTGGTGGCAACACTGGTTGGCAAGTGGCACACCTGGCCATTTACTCATCCGGTGATCAAAATCCTATTGGCTTGATGCCTTTGTATTTAAAAAATCATTCGTATGGCGAATATGTCTTTGACTGGTCCTGGGCTGAAGCCTATCAGCAGCATGGCTTGTCTTATTACCCCAAAGCACTTTGTGCCGTTCCATTCACACCCGTCAGAGGAGCACGTCTATTAGTGGGTGAGGGTGAGCATGCTGATGCGGTTCGTATTCAACTGATTGAGCAATTAAAACAATTATTGATACAAAATGAGATTTCATCTGCACACATTCTGTTTGCTGAGAAAGAAACCCAAGAGCTTTTATTGAAACAAGGATTCATGGCCAGAGATGCCGTCCAGTTTCATTGGAAAAACCACGCTTACCAAAGCATGGACGACTTTTTAAGTCAGCTCAATATGAAGCGCCGTAAAAACATTCGACAAGAACGAGCTCAGGTGCAAAGTGCAGGAATATCTTTTCGCCATATTGATGGTCCAAGTGCCACCCAAGAGGATTGGACATTCTTTTATCGCTGTTATGCCAACACCTACTATGAACACCGCTCATCACCTTATTTAAGCGAATCATTCTTTCAGATGCTCGGTCAAAGCATGCCAGAAAATCTTCATTTGATTTTGGCCCACAGGAATGAACAGGCAATCGCAGCATCCTTGCTCTTTGTTGATCAGTCTGGATCTACTAAAACCGCTTACGGTCGTTATTGGGGTGCTTTGGAGTATGTGCCTTGCCTGCATTTTGAAACAGCCTACTACCAAGCCATCGAATACTGCATCCGTCAAGGGATTGATGTTTTTGAGGGTGGCGCTCAGGGGCAGCACAAAATGGCCAGAGGATTTATGCCGGTCAAAATGCAATCCGCTCACTGGATCAAGGATCCTGAGTTCTCAAAAGCCGTTGAGCGTTTTTTAATCCGAGAGAGCAGCGGTATTGAAAACTATATTGATGAGCTCGCAGAGCACTCTCCGCTCAAAGCAAGTAGCGTGACTCTCTCATGATTGATCAATCAAAAGATAAAAAGTTCAATATTTGCTAAAGTATGACCATGCTCAATCAATTTTCAATCCAAGGATTTCCTAAGTACCTGGCACTGATGGCATTGGTACTGTTGAGTGGCTGCGCCTCTTTGACTCCACAGCAAATCACTCAAAGAATCGACACCATGAGTGACTTTCAACTTTGTTTGGGAGCTCAAACAGGTTTGGACAGCAGGGCGTTTGATTTAGATGTTGCGATTGTTGCTGCTGCTAAAGAGCGCATCGCACAGCGCAAACTCGATTGCTCTAGCAAGCATGATGAAATCGTGCGCTTCTTGGTGACATCGCTCAAGCAAGAGCAAAAATACCGAGAGCTTTATTTCCCTAGAGCAGGTTTTTGGCGTTTTTAAACTGCTGGCTCTTTGAGCTACGCTGATAAAAATCATTTGGCTTGGATTGCACCCAAGCAATGAACTTTTGCATTTCAGCTTTTTCTCTGATGGCTTCGGCTGTGTTCAATTCTCTGGCCAATTGTGTTTCTGTGAATAAAGCATGAATTTGCCTGTGGCAAATTCGATGCAAATACTCTGTAGCTTTGCCACCCTTTGATTTTGGAACAAAGTGATGGGCATCTTTTTGGCTATTAGGAATGGGGCGGTCGCAAATAGGGCAGATCAGCTCTGCTACCGAAACTTCTTTCGGGAAGGTATCAGCAAGTAGTTTTTGACGAATTTTCCCCAACATGATGGGGTCTATCTTAATGTTGGAATAACAAATTTGCTGAATTCGTCTGAATTCAGATATACTGTATATATATACAGTATTGCTATGACTCAACCGACCAATCAACTTCTTCATCAAGCCAGCTTGAGCCAGGTTCCTCAAGGCTTATCTGGTGATTTATCGGTGAGTGAGACACCGCTCATCATGCACCCCTTATCGGCAGGATTTCCGAGTCCTGCGGCTGATTATGCGGCTGATGGATTGGATCTAAATAGCTATCTGATACAGAATAAGCCAGCCACTTTCATGTTTACTGTGAGAGGTGAATCAATGATTGTGGCTGGCATCCATCATGGCGATAAGGTGGTCGTTGATCGAGCCTTAAAGCCCAAACACAAAGACATTGTGGTGGCAGTGGTCAATGGTGAATACACCATCAAGCGCTTGTACAAATACAAAGGACTCATTGAGTTGCG
>JBJOKN010000141.1:0-3268 GCA_046046075.1 Pseudomonadota bacterium | reverse complement strand
GGTTTGACCACGCCATTGTCAGTCACATTGATGCCTGGGTGATCAACGATTGGAGCTACTGGCTGAGCAGCCACTTGTGCTGCACGCTCTTGATTGCGCTTTTCACGATAAAGAACATAGGCACGAGCCACGTTGTGCTCACCACTGCGCATCAAAGCCAATTCAACTTGATCTTGGATATCTTCAATGTGGAAAGTTCCACCATTAGGACGACTGCGCAACAAAGCGCGCACAACCACTTGAGTCAATTGCTCTACTTGCTCGCGAACTCGGGCAGATGCGGCACCTTGACCGCCATTAACTGCTAAAAATGCTTTTGTAACTGCGATTGCAATTTTTGATGGTTCAAATGCTACAACTGAACCATTGCGACGAATGATTTTGTAATCGCTTAATTGTGTTGCTTGTGCACCACCGACACCACCGGCCACAAATCCCTCAGAAGGGTTTTGACTAACTTGACCAGTTGATTGGCCAGAAAATGGATTAGATGTTTGGCCAGAAACTTGTGGGTCTACGTAGGTCATTCGAACTCCCTTTATCTATATATATGTATTAATTGGGTAAAAAGTCTATTTTTTTGATTTTTTTCAACGGCTATTCGCTGTAAAGAACACTACATTTAGTGTTTTTCTTGCGACAACGGTACTAAGTATAGGGTATTTATGATTATTTTGATAAGCATTTTTTGCTAAAAATACCTATCGAAATCCCTAATCTGGGCCTATTTTTGATGACTTTTTGGCACCTTTTTAGGGCTTTTTAGAGTGCAAATTTACTTTGTTAGCACTTACTAACCCAATGAGGTAATACTTATCTGAAAAGACTAACTTCTGTTGTCTAAACCGTAGGGAAGTTGTCTGGTAGGAATGTTAGCTTCATCAGCAAATCTCTGCCATTCGAAATGAATTCCAGGATCGGTTTTTCGACCTGGAGCCACATCACTGTGACCAGCGAAAGCAGAAATTGGATGAGCTTTTTGTAAAGCGGCGACCAATTCTTTTAACGCAGAGTATTGAGCCGGGCCAAAAGGCACATCGTCGCTACCCTCTAATTCAATACCAATTGAAAAGTCATTGCAGCGCTGGCGCCCGAAATAATCTGAGACACCTGCATGCCAAGCACGATTCAAAGTTGATACAAATTGCTGCACATGACCATCACGACGAATTAAGAAATGACTTGATACTTGTCGATCTGCAATTTCAGCGAAATAAGGATGCGCTTTCGGATCTAATTTATTTTGAAAGAAGTCAGCAATATGATTTCCGCCAAATTGACCTGGTGGCAAACTGATGTGATGAATCAATACCAGCTCAACAGGAAGCCCCTCTGGTCGTGAATCATAGTTAGGAGACTTGATCCATTCTGCCTCACCCCACCAACCTTTTGGATCAATACTCGAACGATGTTCACGCGAGCAGTAAACTCCAACGCCCTCACCCTGCGGAAATCTCAAACCACAATGAGGGCACTGCTCCATATTCTTAGGCTGAACTGGTTTTGCTGAAGACGAAGCTTTGGGCGCAGCCTTCGCTTGTGGCTTCGCACTTGATCGATTATTTTGAGAGATTTGCGCATAACGCCACCAAATGATCAGACCCGTGAGGATCAAGGTGAAGAGTAACCACTTCATCGTTGGATCAATACCTCTAAAACAAAGCGACTACCGACATAAGCCATCAACAGAACTCCAAACGATCCCAGTACCCAGCGCACCGCCGTCAAACCTCGTAAGCCAACACGCCAACGGGCGATCAATAATCCAGCAAACATTAACCAGGACAAAAATCCAAAGATGGTTTTGTGATCCCAAAATAAAGCGCGGCCAAACAATGCTTGACTGAAAAACAATCCTGAGAAAACCGTCAAAGTTAACAAAGCAAATCCAACGGTGATGATTCTGAAAAGAATACTTTCCATGCTCATCAATGGTGGCAAACGATTACCCCACTTTGCAAAAAAACTATTCGCCTTGTCATGACTTGGCATATGCAAATGACGATCTTGCCAGTGCATCAAAATCGCGTGAAGAGCAGCCAAACTCAATAAACCATAGGCCACATTTGCCACGATGAAATGAGCCCTGAACCATGGGTCATCAATTGAACGAGCTGATAACACTGTTCCAGAAAAAACGATGGGCAAAAAAGCGGTGAGACATGCCGCTAACAAAATGATGGCTCTCAATCCTTTGATCGGCAGATACCAACTCTCAAACCAAAAAAATGTGACCCCTATCCAAGCCATGGTTGATAAAGCCTGGGCAAAACCAAAAATAAATCCTTGTTGAGTAAAGATAGATTCATGCAGAGTGACGCCATGCAGAAGCAAGATTGGCAATAAAAGCCATTGCGAAAGATTCGAGACCATTGGAGAGTCTTGATTCTTTTCAGAATTTTGCGAGTAAACCCTGATTTCTCGTAAAAAAAACAAGAAATATAAAGCGCTGGGTATCCATGCGAAGCTGGGGTGACCTAAAATGTTCATATCTACAGTTTAATGCTCATATGTTTCAAAATCTAACAGATCGTTTAAGTCGTGTGGTTAAAACCATGCGGGGTCAGGCCAGACTGACCGAAGAAAATACCGCCGAAATGCTTCGCGAGGTACGTTTAGCCCTATTAGAGGCTGACGTTGCACTTCCCGTTGTCAAAGAGCTCATCAATAACATCAAACAAAAAGCTCTTGGCGTTGAGGTCCTCGACAGTTTAAGCCCTGGACAGGCATTGGTGGGTGTTGTTCAAAAAGAACTGACCGCCATCATGGGCAATTCAAGTGCTGGTCGACTAAATTTAGCCGCTCAACCACCCGCCATTATTTTGATGGCAGGTCTTCAAGGTGCTGGTAAAACAACTTCTGCCGGTAAATTAGCCAAATGGCTCAAAGACACACAAAAGAAAAAAGTATTGACCGTGTCTTGCGACGTCTACCGCCCAGCAGCCATCAAACAATTACAAATGGTCAGCGAACAGGCTGGCGCAGAATTTTTTCCTAGCAATGAAAATCAAAAACCCACAGACATCGCACGCGATGCTTTGGACTGGGCAAAACGTCACTATCACGATGTATTGATTGTCGATACTGCCGGTCGCTTAGGTATTGATGAAATGATGATGCAAGAAATCAGTTCATTGCATCAAACTTTGAACCCAATCGAAACGCTGTTTGTGGTTGACGCAATGTTGGGTCAAGACGCGGTAAACACAGCCAAAGCATTCAATGAAGCACTGCCATTAACGGGTGTGATTCTGACCAAATTGGATGG
>JBJOKN010000012.1:0-12084 GCA_046046075.1 Pseudomonadota bacterium | reverse complement strand
CAGGACTATGACCACCTTGTGCCATGGCTTCGTCCAAGTAGCCTTTGAGTCCTTGTGTGTACAACCAAGTTTGTGGCTCGCCGCCCTTCTCTTGAATCAGAGTGACTTTAACGCCAGGCAAAAGCACTGCTTTTGAACGCAATAGTCTTTGCAGCTCAACCATTGGGATCTGCGCGCTGTCAAAGTATTTGGCATCTGGCCATGCTCTGACACGAGTACCGTTAGGACGATCGCCCATCGGTGCAATTTTTGTTTTAAGTGGCTCAACCACAAAGCCATGTTCAAAAGCCAAAGTTGAGATTTGCTTGTCACGCCAAACAGTCACTTCCATGCGTTTTGATAATGCGTTGGTGACTGAAACACCCACACCGTGCAAACCGCCTGAGAAAGCATAGGCTCCACCAGAGCCTTTTTCAAATTTACCGCCCGCATGCAGCTGTGTGAACACCAGTTCAACGACCGGACGTTTTTCATCAGGGTGCATACCCACTGGAATGCCTCGACCATCATCTTCAACACTCACACTGCCATCCGTGTGCATGGTGACCACGATATGATGACCATGACCACCCAAGGCTTCATCCGAGGCGTTATCAATCACCTCTTGGATCATGTGTAAGGGATTATCAGTCCGGGTATACATACCTGGACGCTGTTTGACCGGCTCAAGTCCTTTGAGAACTTTGATCGACGATTCGCTGTATTGATCTGTTTTTTTAGTTGCCATGGCGAAGAATTGTATCCACATGCGAAAATGACTTCCATGGGAGCACTTAATCACCTTCGCGTTTTAGACCTCAGTCGAGTCCTGGCAGGCCCATGGTGTGGGCAGAACCTGGCAGACCTAGGAGCCGATGTAATCAAGGTTGAGAGACCAAAAGCAGGCGACGATACTCGTCAATGGGGGCCTCCTTTTTTGAAGGATTCCAAGGGGCAAGATACATCTGAAGCAGCCTATTATTTGGCGATTAATCGGAATAAAAGGTCGATTACTTTGGATATTTCGACCCCAGAAGGTCAAGAAATCATCAAAAAACTGGTTTTAGAGACCGATGTGGTGATTGAAAACTACAAAGTGGGCCAATTAAAGAAGTATGGCTTGGATTATGAGAGTCTTAAAAGCCTTAAAAAAGATCTAATTTATTGTTCTATAACGGGTTTTGGTCAAACAGGCCCTTATGCACATCGCGCTGGCTATGACTTTATCGTGCAAGGCATGGGTGGTTTTATGAGCGTGACCGGGGAAAAAGAGGATTTACCTGGTGGCGGCCCTCAAAAAGCTGGTGTGGCCATCGCAGATATTTTTACGGGCATGTATGCAACTTCTGCCATTTTGGCTGCAGTGGTGCATCGTGATCGCACTGGTGTGGGGCAATACATCGACTTGGCATTACTGGATGTTCAAGTAGCGACCATGGCCAATGTGGCGAGCAATTATTTAGCCAGCGGTGTTGCGCCGAAGAGTTGGGGCAATGCCAGTCCGAATATCGTGCCCTACCAAACGTTTAAGGCCTCAGATGGATGGATCATCGTGGCTTGCGGCAATGATGGCCAGTACCGTCATTTTGTGAAAGCTGGCGACCAAGAAGAGTTGGCTGATGATCCTCGTTTTGTAACTAATCCAGAACGTGTGCGACACCGCGATACTTTAGTACCGATTTTGAGTGCCATGGTGGCCAAGAAAACCAAAAAAGAATGGATCGATGCGTTAGAACAAGCGGGCGTGCCTTGTGGACCAATCAATAACTTTGAGGAAGTCTTTGCCAACGAGCAAGTTGTTGCTAGAGGCATCAAGATGGAAATGCCTCATCCCAAAGCGGGCAAAGTGAATTTGGTACGCAGCCCCATGCGCATGAGTGAAACACCCGTGGTTGAAAATCGACCACCCCCTCTATTGGGTGAACACACCGAAGAAATCTTGCGAGAGCGTCTGCAAATGAGTGCAGCAGAAATGAAGGCGCTCAGAGATAAAGGTGTTTTGTGAGCATCTCTACAAATAAGAACACAGCACTGAGCCTCACCACAGTATTACTCGCTGGTGGATTGATTGTGTCCTTGGCAATGGGTATTCGTCATGGCTTTGGCTTGTTCAATTTACCGGTAACTCAAGCCAATGGCTGGGGCAGAGAAACATTCGCTTTAGCCATCGCACTACAAAATTTGGTGTGGGGCATGACACAACCCATCTTTGGTGGTTTAGCTGATAGATTTGGTGGCTACAAGGTCATGGTTTTGGGTGGCGTTTTATACACCCTGGGATTGATTGGATCAGGCTTATCTACTACCAGCTTTGGTTTTGTGATGACAACGGGTGTGGTTTTAGGTTTGGCTCTGGCCTGCACCACTTATAGCGTTGTGTATGGCGTGATTGGTCGTAACTGTCCACCCGAGAAACGTGTCTGGGCGATGGGCATTGCAGCAGCCATGGGTTCATTCGGTCAGTTCTTGATGATTCCAGTTGAACAAGAACTGTTGACCCATTTTGGCATTCAAAACGCTTTAATTATTTTGGCCATCTTAACCAGCTTTATTCTGCCCTTGAGTTTGATTCTGCGAGAAAAGAATTACCAGCCAGCACAAACCGGCAATGATCAAACCATCACCCAAGCCATCAAAGAGGCTTTTGGGCAACGTAGCTTTCAGCTACTGATCTTTGGTTATTTGGTGTGCGGCTTTCAAGTAGTTTTTATTGGTGCACACTTGGCTCCCTATTTGAAAGATATGTCAGCGACTTATCCTGAGGTTGGTCGCCCTGAAGTAGCAACGATCGCATTGGCACTGGTGGGCTTATTCAATATCTTTGGAACTTACTTCGCAGGCAAGTTGGGTCAGAAATTACCGAAGCATCTTTTATTGACATTTATCTATGCAGCCAGAGCACTGGTGATCGCAGCGTTCATTCTTTTGCCATTAAGCCCTGTGACTGCTTATTTGTTTGCAGCATTTATGGGTTTCTTGTGGCTTTCAACTGTGCCACTCACCAATGGCATCGTGGCACATATTTTTGGCGTGAAGTATTTATCAATGTTGTCTGGTTTCGCATTTTTCTCTCATCAAATCGGCGGTTTTATGGGCGCTTATTTGGGTGGCTTTTTATTTGACATCACAGGCTCATACAACTTCGTTTGGATCATTGCGATTGGTTTGAGTGTTGTGGCTGCTCTAGTCAACATCCCCATCAAAGAAAAAGAATTGGTGAGAGCTCCGCAAGCCTCTGCTACTGCTACGCCATAAGTGAAGTTGAGATGATGTCATTTTTACAACGACCTATTGTGATCAAAGTATTGATCTTGGTTTTACTGGCTTTGGTGTTCGCTGCTTACTTAAGACCTGAGATGATGGTCGATGTGGCAAATACCCTGCTAACCCTCTGCGGGTGGTAAGCTAACGCCCTATTTTGACTCGCCATAGTACAGTGGATAGTACAACTGCCTCCTAAGCGGTAGACACAGGTTCGATTCCTGTTGGCGGGACCAATCAAGTCGCTTGCGACAATCTATCTCTGACCATCTGTAAATACATCCGTAACTCGTAGACCCTCACGGCATATTTTTTCGGCACTTTCATGGCCATGGCTTGTTTTTGTAGAGCGTGCCATTCATCTTGCCATGGCTTTTGTGGGTTTGCAGCCACCGCTAATTCCAAGGTTCTCAATTTTTTATAAACGGCAGAAGTCTTTGCATCGACCCCCATTGAAATGAGCTTAGGTAAGAGATTAAAAAGCGGAATCAAGATTGCTAAAAGAGGCAAGATGATTCTGATGGCGCGATCAACCCAAACAACACTCCAAAACGGCAGATGACGATGTAAAAAAGAAGGTCCAGTTTTAAGGTAATGTTGCGCATCATCATTGTGTGGCCATGCAAAGCCATGCTCAGATGGGTAATCACCCTCCTTTTGCAAAAGCCCTAATTGGCTGATGCTTGCGTTCATGGCTCTCATCAAGGGCGTGATCAAGGCAGGATGAATATCCTCATTAACGACCAAAGCTGCTGGCGCAGCCAAGATAGAAATGTCTTTTCTAGGAAGGTCTTCAGCCAAATTGATGACACCTCGTGGAACTGTGACTTTTTTCAAGAATGGCAAGCGCACTGTGTAGGCATCGGCTTGCTCAAAACTCATCACCGCTAAATTTGGGCTACGCAGATATTCCAAAACAATCGGTGCCTGTGGGCCGCTCACCAACATCACAGCATCAAGCTCATTGGCTTGTAGAGCTTTCAGACTTTGTGCAGCGGTTAACTCTTTTAGCTGAATGGCAGGCTTTGCAGACTTCACATCCATTTGATTGAGCTCTAGCAACTTCAATCCTAAATCTCGTGTGCCACTACCAGGCAAGCCAATTGAGAGTGATTTATTTTCTAATTGTGGAATTTTTGTCAGAGGCTCTTTGAAAGCTGATTTGCGATAAAAAATCCAAACTTGCTCATCGAACACAGATGCCAAAGCAGAAATATTGGGGTTCTCTGATACTTGACCAACGCCACCTTGCAAAATTCCCACGTGGAATTTTGAGTCAGCTTGGTTCAAACGCTCTATGTTTTCTAGACTACCAGCAGACGGCAAAACTTCTAAAGTGATTTTTTCTTTTGCAAGCTCCTTGGCTAACTGCTGGCCAAAACGATAGTAAAGACCATTATCAGCACCTGTTGTTATGACAATCTTATTAGGCGGGCTTGGCACTAAAAACCAAATCAATAAACCCAGAAGCAGAATGATCAAAAGCGGCAAAGCAAAAAGCAATGGTGGCTCAATTAAACGCTGAGTCAATTGTTGAAATTTATTTTTCATATTGGCTGAATGATTTTTGGTGTTAATTATGTGATGTTTGAGTTGAATTATTTACTGATCAAAGAAATACCCAGTGGAATGCCGGCATCTTCAGTCTTCACTTGCTGAGGTTTGCCTAGTCTGACTCGGTCTTTCATGTCAGGTGAGTTCTTCAAGAAAGCATCTCGTGCATTGCTTGCACGGGCATCGGCCAAAGCCATCAAGCGAGCTTCATTGATGTTTTGCGCCTCGATCAATTCTTTGCGCAAGATTTCCCATCGCGCAGGATTATTTGGCAACTTGATCAATTGTTGAGCCAGTTTGATGCGCCCTACTTGTGAACCATACGCTGATTTGAGACCACTTTGAACGCGAGGATCAGATAGGCTAGGATTTGGTAATGGTTCAGTGTCTTTTAACTGAAACCCTGCTGCTAATAAGATCACACGATCTGCATTGACCCTGGCCAACTCTTGGCGATCGATTTGTGGGTCATAGGTGCCATAAAACTCAACAATGGCATTGGCTTTTTTCTCGAGCAGTTTGGCTACTTTCTCTAATTTCTCCTGTTCAGGAGGCGTGATGACACTCTCTCCAGCAGCGGTGTAAATGCCATCCATGCCCTCTTCGCCGAACAAGGATGCAAGAGCTCTAAAAGGGGCCGTGACGATGTTAGACAAAACATTGCGCAGAGCTTGCCAGAATAAATGGCCAACACTGAATTCTGGTGAATCAACATTGCCCTTGATTGGAATGTTGACATCAATCATGCCATCCGAGTCCTCTAAGACAGCGATGGCCAGACGAATGGGTAATTTCGTCCCTTTAAAGTCTGGGACCTCTTCACCTAATTTGATTTTGCGGATCACAAAACGATTTTTGCCGAGCAATTGACCTTCTTTGGCGGTGTAGCGTAAATCAACATCAATACGTCCATCGTCGATCCGGTAGCCAGCAAAATTCATAGAGTAAGGATTGATGCTGTTAAGCGGTAAGTTCTTAAAACTCATAGAAACATCAGCGTTTCTTCTTGGCTCTTCAAAAGCAGCTTGACCCCTGGCACGAAAACTTCCACTTTTATCAACAGTGCCATCCAAAGCGATGGTGGCGTATTGTCCCGGCACATTACTGACACCCAACAAAGAACCATTCAATTGATTGATATTGGTTTTAAATCCAGGCTTGATGGATGCATCCGAAAAATACATCTTGCCCTGATTGACCTTGACAGCTTTGATATCAACTTCAAACGCAGGTTTGCCTGCGGTCTTGCGGACTGGCGCTGGGCTGGCAGCAGTGATCATGGCCTGTTTGCTCATGAATAAACGACGGAAGTTACTGAATTTATCTTCGCCAATGGCAAATCTAGCCAATGGCTGAGTCAAGACCAATTCTTGAATACTGAAACGCTGTTGTTGTTTTTCTAAAAAGTCGAGTTCAAATTTTGAGAAATAGGCTTTTTTCCAGCTAAGCAATGGCTCTTTTTCTTTGGGTTCATAGATGGCCAGCTCATCAAAATCAAGGTCTCCCAAAATAGCCCAACCGCGTTGATTGGTTTTTAGCTTGAGTTCTGCGCTGACCGATCCTTTTTGTGTGAGTAACTTCTCATTGGCTGGTAATAAAGCAATGAATGGGGCCAAAGGAAGGTTTTTGAAGGTAACACTTCCATCAAGGTCTGATTTTTTCAAGTCATAACTGAGTTGGCTGTTCAAAACTGAGTCTTCAATCTTCAAATTGATCTTCAGATCAATTTTTTCTTGAGCAGTCAGGTCCAGGTGACCCCCAACCCCCAAGCTTGAGAGTTGAAGACGGTTCGCAGAACCAGGAATCGCCACATCAATGTTCTTGAGGTTCAAGAGATAGTCACTTTGCACACCCCGACCACCGCTTGGGGCATAGTTGGCAAATTCTTTGGCCTGAAATTCAACGTCTTTGAATAAGTAGTCTGTTTTTTTAACGCTGTCTTTGATAGCAATTTGACTATTTTTGAGAACAAACTGGTCAATTTCAATTTTTAGACTTGATGGCTTTGCTTGCGCCTTTTTTAATGTCTGAATGGCTTTGATCAGCTCAAGAAAATTCCATTGCGCTATCCCCTGTTTATTGGATGTGCGCTGCAAAAAAATATGGGCTTGATCAATCTTGATCTCAGATAGATGAATGCGACCAATCAGAACATGGATCAATTCAGCATTGATGCTCAAATGTGAAATATTGATGAGAGGCGCGGCTTGCTGCTTTGGGGTTGGTGCGTTTGGTGCGCTTGGTGCTTTCGATACTTTTAAGCCATGGATATCTAGTTTGAGTATCCATGGTGATACCTGAATACGTTCATAAGTGATCTGGTGCCCAATGCTCTGACCATATTGATCAACTGCATTCTTGATGGCACCCGGCAAAAAGATCGCCAAAGCTGCCCAGAAAATCAACATCAGGGCTGTGAATGCTAGTCCGACCCTGATGATGAGTTTTTGATGTTTCATACCCAAATAATAAATTGACTTGAGGTCTTTGGGATTGCTTGTTTTGATGCTGACTTCTTATTTAGTGACTGGGGGAATCACAGTGCTCCTTGGGGCAACTGTCAACATGACATTCGCTTTTCCACCAAAACCACCCTCTTCGATTTCAATGGTGGCTGTTCTATCTTTTTTGATGAAAACCAAGATACTGTTTTTAGATTTTGTTGACGAAACCAAGGTCCAGCCTGCTTTTTGGAATTGATCTCTAAAGAAGGTGAAAGTTTCATTGGCGTTTTGAGCTGAAGTGATCGCAACACGACCTGCCCAACCATCGCCACTACCCAAAATCAAGGAGTTTTCATTATTGATGCGTGCGCCACCTGGCATGGGCATTTCACCCAGTAATTTTGACTGGATATCCTGTACTGATTCACCGTCTGCATTTTTAAGTTGAGTCGTTGCACAAGCACTCAATCCCAAAGAGATAGAAATGATGGATGTGATGAGTAGTTTATTCATGGCCAACTTTCCGAAATGTCATATTTTTTTCAATAAAGATAAGGATACACCCAGTCACTCCAATCATCGCTTGATTTTTTTACGCCAACTCTTTTAAGTCATTTTTTAGAGACATCACTCGAAAAAATTGTAAGACTTTTAAAGTGTGTTAGAGAAAATTTTTCATCAAACGATAAATGCTTGTTAATAAATTATTTATCTAAAAATATCCCTGAAAAATAATTTACTTGATCATTGTCAATAGGTGAAAAAATTTATTTTGTGAAATTTTTTTCAAGACTTATCCACAGTTTGTGTGGACTACTTGATCACAAAATTGAAAAAGTCCTTATTTGATAATGGTGGAGCTGGTCTGCCTAAAAATTAAGCAGCAATACAATGCGCACTCAATGAGTGAATTATTTTTGTCAGAATTTTGTAACAAAAGTTTTTTTAATTTGCTTGACAAAGAAAAATCTCGCCAGCCTTCTCTTCAATTTGTAATTTAATCAGACGTGATCCATGTGGACATGGACCAGAAATACATTCACCAGTGTCAGGTAAATATTGCGCATCGTGCGATGCACAAATGATGGCTGTTTTGTCATTCGTGAAGAATTGTCCTGGTTGCCAATCCAATTCCATTGCCACATGTGCGCAACGATTCAGATATGCATGAGCCTGACCATCAAAACGGATCACAAAAGCGGGTAATGTTTCATCAACACGATGGTCAATTGATCCAACCATGCCTGCGATATCGGAAGTTCGCACCATGAAACGAAAGCCTTCTTCTTGATCTTGGATGCGATCACTGGAACAGATGCGATGACCTGCCTGAATCAAAGGTTCAAAGTCATCTTCAGGCAAAGCGGTCTGATCGGATGAGGACATGTGCGTGCTTTCAAAAAATAGTGGTTAATTTGAGCTGAATTGTCTGCTTTAGCAGATAATCTGCAAATATTAAGAAATATTGTAGACATGTCATTAATTTCAGCAACCACCAAAGCAGCTTTAGAAGAGCTTTTAGAAACTGCCCTGCGCCCTGCGCCAGCAGATTGGTTAGGGATTCGTTTTCGAGGGCAGATGATTGGCTTTATCCAGCCAGACTATATTGGCACGATCAAGTCCTATATTGAAGATACTGAAACCCCAGCCCTAGCTCTGTTTGGCGAGCATTTACATCTTGAGAATCTACCGCCATTTTTACTAAGCCAAGAATTACAGGATTTAGCCGAGTTTTTAAAGAAACAAGGTTTAGCCCCAGGTTGGCGGGATGAGTCTTATGCTTGGTTCGATGAACACGGTCATGAGCGCTTCAGGATGGAACGGGCGGTGTTTCGCTCACTTGGCTTGCATAGCCGCGCCTGCCATATCAATGGCTATACCGCCAAGCAAGAGATGTTTTTAGGCATGCGCAGCCCTGATAAGGCCACAGATCCTAATATGCTTGATAACTTAGCTGCTGGTGGCTTAACTGCTGACGAGACCTTGCAACAAGGTGTGCTTCGTGAGCTTTGGGAAGAAGCAGGCGTTCCAGTTGAAATTTCACGCATGGCAGAACCAGTGGGACACATCCATGTGAGACGAGTGGTAGAGCCAAAGGGTCTTCATGATGAAAGTCTTTACACCTATGATTTATTGATACCTGAAGAATTTGAGCCCAAGAATATGGATGGTGAAGTCTCAGGCTTTATCAAAGTTCCTTATGCGCAAGCGGCTGATTTGATTTTGGAAGGTGCTCTCACCCCTGATGCAGCAGCGGTAGCTGCAGATTTCCTTTTAAGAAAGTCTTAAGTCTTCAAGGCACCATGGAGATAATCGCTTTTACGCTGTCTCTGATATGTGTGGCCCTCAATGCCTACGGCCATATCTTGACTTGGCCAATCATGATTGCCAGCTCTGCTGCCTACGCTTGGGTATTCCAAGATGCCAAATTGTTTGGTGATGCCTGGTTACAAGGTGTTTTTATTCTTTTGGCCATTTATGCCTGGAAGACTTGGTCTAAATCGAATCAGATAGATAGCGCTCAGACAAGTTCATTCAGAAGAATGCCTCGCAGTTGGCCTTTGATTGCCAGTTTTTTATGGTCCGGTTTATTTTTAGTGATTCACTATCTCTTGGTGAACCACACCAGCTCAGATGTGCCATTGATTGATGCTTTTTTGACTGCTGGTAGTTTATTGGCTACCTATATGAGTGCCCAAAAGTGGTTGGAGAATTGGTTGGTATGGATTTTTGTGAATAGTCTTTATATTGGTTTATACATTTATAAAGATTTATATCTGACCGCCCTTCTTTATGGTCTTTTGATTGTCCTTGCAATACTGGGCTGGATGCAGTGGTCTAAAAAGATCAAACCTAGCGAATTGACTCAGTGAAGAAGCTCTATGACTGATATTTTAAGAATCGCTTTCGTTGGTGCTGAGTGCAGTGGTAAAACCAGTTTGGCACAAAGCTTGGCAGATACTTTTTCTAAAGAGTATCCCAGTGCCTATGTTCCAGAGTACTTAAGACTATTTGTTGATCAAGAAAATAGAACTCCCCGACCAGATGAACAAGTGGGTATTGCGATGGAGCAGCAATCTTTGGAGCGCACCCTTGCCAATGACTTGATCAAGCAACACAGCAATCCAGACTTTGTTTTACTTTTTTGCGATACCACGCCTTTGATGACTTGTATTTATAGCGAGGTGGTTTTTGGGGGTACGAATCCAGAGCTATTCAAGATTGCCAAAGCCCATGACTATGATTTGACGATCTTCACCCAAAATGATTTTCCGTGGCAAGAGGATGGTCTGCAAAGAGATGGCCCAGTGGCACAGACCAAGGTTCATTTTAGGGTCAAGGCCCGCTTAGAAGAGCTCCAAATACCCTATCAAACAGCATTCGGTGACCCAGTACTGAGGTTACAAAAGACCCAAAACAGTGTCAGGGCTTTAATAGAAAAACGCAAAGCTCAAAAATCCATATAATTACACTTATCTAGAAGTTTTAGATATTAGCTCGGGGTCCTACATCGTTAGATGTGGGTGAGAAATACCCGTTGAACCTGATCTCGATAATGCGAGCGCAGGGAAGCGTCCAAATCGCATCCCAAACTCGCCATCGTTTAAATAAGGAGTACTGACGATGGCTTATACGCCAAAACTGAACCACATTGCAGGCGCATGCGCCCTGCTGTTTTGTATCAACGCCCAAACTTTTGCTCAATCTGAGACGCAGTTATCACCGGTGGTGGTGACGGGGGAAAAAGGCACTGGCTATGTTGCCAAGGGTGCCATGATTGGTGGACCTGGGGGCACTGAAGAAGTTGAATTGAAAGATGCCCCAGCATCTATCTCAGTTATTAGCAGAGATTTATTGGATGACAGACAAGTCAAACTGATTTCGGAAGCCGTTAGAACTGATGCTTCAGTTGGTGACTATTACGCCACCTTGGGTTATTACGAGAACCTCTCTATCAGAGGCTTCTCTCTTGATCCAGCAACCAGCTATCGCATGAACGGCATGTCATTGACTGGTGAACAAAATTTTGCTTTTGAGAACAAGGAGCGAGTTGAGATCCTCAAAGGTGTGAGCGCTATGCAAGCTGGAGCCTCATCACCAGGGGGTATCATTAACTTCGTGACCAAAAGACCTAAAGACGTTATGTCTGCGACAGTAGGTACAGGTGAACGTGGCACAAGATATATGGCCGCAGACTTTGGTACTTTTTTGAATAAAGAAAAATCTTTGGGTTTACGTATCAATGCTGCCCACGAAGAGATGCAACCATTTGTTAGGAATGCAAAAGGTACTAGAAATTTCGTGAGTTTGGCTGCAGATGCCAAGTTGAGTAGTAAAACATTGGCTCAATTTGATATTGAATACCAAGACAGGAGCCAAATTGGTGTATCTGGTTTGATGTTACTAGGGAATGCCACTGATGGTAGTAATGCCCGCGTGCCTACCGGCATCCCTGCCGACATACAGTTAAACAGATATGGATGGGTTCTACCGACTGAAATCAAGTCATTGAATACAGGGCTAAAGATTGATCATGATTTAAGTAACAACAACAGGGTCTTCTTCCACTTGAGCCGTAGTGAAGTAAAGATCAATGATCGCCAGGCATATCCTCTAGCTCTCGCTGGAGGAACATTTGGTCCCACTGGAGATTTTGTGGTGTCAGATTTTAGAAGTGAAAATGAGCTCCGAAGAAATGATCAAATGCAATTAGGCTTGAGTAGCAAGTTTACCTCTGGCTCAATTGAGCACAACATTAAATACGGTGTTTCATTGCTTAAAAGAAATATTTATCAAGGGCAAGCAAGATTTGATTATGACTATAACAACTATCAACCCAGAGATA
>JBJOKN010000140.1:0-3278 GCA_046046075.1 Pseudomonadota bacterium | reverse complement strand
ATCATCCCACTATCAACGAGAAAGTGCTGACCAAAGCGTTTACGAGCTTGATGAGCCACTAATTACCCTTGGCCTTTATCATTTGATAAGCCACATTCAAGGCAGCTAACATGCTGCTTGAATCAGCCTTACCTTTTCCTGCAATACCCAAGGCCGTGCCATGATCCACTGAAGTACGAATGATTGGCAAACCCAAAGTTACATTCACACCTTCGCCAAATGTAGCGAATTTAAATGGCGCCAAACCTTGATCGTGGTACATGGCCAAAATGACATCAGCATTTTTTAAGTTTTCAGGACTGAAAATCGTATCCCCAGGAAACGGTCCTGAAACGCGATAATTTTTCTTTTTCATGCGCTCAATCGCTGGAGAAATGATATCCCTCTCTTCAAGACCCATGTGACCAGACTCACCCGCATGAGGATTTAAACCTGTGACATAGATAGATGGATCTTTGATACCAAATTTACTCTTGAGATCTTGCCAAACAATTTCAATGGTTTTTTCAACCAGTTCTGCAGTAATACAAGCAGACACATTCTGCAATGGAACGTGGGTAGTAGTCAGCGCCACCCTTAATTGCTCAGGTAGCAAATTTGATTCAAATATGGGTTTGCCACAAAGCATCATCACAACCAAGTCAACGCCGCATTTCTCGGCCAGATATTCAGTGTGACCACTGAACTTAACACCTGAATCAGAAATAACACTTTTTTGAACTGGTGCAGTCACCATCGCTTGATAATCACCACTCAAACAACCTTCTATTGCAATGTTCAAGGTGTTTAAAACGTAAGGGGCATTCAACACATTGAGCTTGCTAGGAATGGTCTTTTCGGCCAAGGCGCAATGCTTCACAAATAATCTGTCATGACCCTGAGGATTTACCAAAGACTGATCGGCTATGAGATGAACGCTCACATCAGAATGCTGCTTTAAAAACTCCTGAGCAGCCTTCTGACTGATTTCTGGACCAATACCAGCTGGTTCACCAGTGGTCAGAGCAATATGAATCATCGTTAATTAGACTGACGAATTTCTACTGTGGCTGCATCTCTGATTTGACGAAGCCAATCTTGATAAGCTTGATCCATTTTCTTTTCTCTGATAGCAGCTCTGGCGTAATCGCGCTGCTTATCAGCAGATAGTTGAGCTTGACGTCTTTCTACTACCTGAATCAAATGCCAGCCAAATTCTGTTCTCACTGGCTCGCTGACCTCATTGATATTCAATTGATTCATGGCCTGCTCAAATTCTGGCACCAACTCACCAGGCGACATCCAACCCAAATTACCGCCATTTTGCGCAGAACCATCTTCTGAATGTTTTTTTGCTAACTGAGAAAAGTCAGATGCTTTCACCTTGATTTGATCTTTAAAACTATTTAAACGACGCTGAGCTTCAAGATCAGTAACACCTGGACGATGTCTTAAAAGAATATGTCGAGCCTGAGTTTGTGTCACGACAATGTTTTGAGTATTTGCTGATAGCGCACCTTTTCTATCAAGCACTTTGATGATGTGAAAACCAGCGCCACTTTGTAAAACGCGCGGAATCATTTGATTGCCGCCGATACCTTGAGCACCATCCACGAATAATTGTGGCAAGCGATCCAAAGTTCTGTAACCGAGATCCTCAACTCGAATACCCGATCCCGGCAAAGCAATCTTCTTACCAAATCCTAAAAAATCTTTTTCAAGGCTGGCTTGCTTTAAAAGATCTTCAGCTTTATTTTTTGCCGCGGCGATTTCAGACTCACTGGCATTTGTTGGCAATGCAACCACTAATTGAGCAAGATAAATTTCATCGTTTCCTGCTTGCAGTATCTTACCCCTGTTCTTTTCTGAAATATAGCTATCAATTTCACTTTCACTCACCTGCACACGCGCATCCACTTCACGCTCACGCAATCTTGCAGCCTGAACCTCTTTTCGAATCTCTTCTTTGTATTTATTGAAGTTAGTGCCTTCTTTTTCAATCTTGAGCTTCAATTCAGCAACTGATAATTTGCTTTGCGCTGCGATGTTGCCAAGAATTCTGTCCAAGTCTTTATCGTTGACTTTAATTCCAGCTTGATTAGCCAAGCTTTGCTGAATACGCTCAGAGATCAAACGCTCTAGAACTTGCGATCTCAAATCGTCAGCCGGCGGTAAAGGTCTGTTGGCAGCTTTAAATTGTTTTTCAATCTGAGCAACCCTGGCTTCAAGTTCTAATTTAGTTACCAAGCTTGTATCAACAACAGCAATCACTTCATCGATTGATCTATTTTTGTTTTGCGCCAAAGGCAGCTCACTGAAGAGCATCAAAGCAATTGCACTTAAAACAATGTTAGCTAGCTTCATTCGTAACTTTCAAATGGTGATATTGGTGCTGGATTCGGGCTGATTGGCTCATACCCAGGTATATTAAAACGAATTAGGTTAATCGGGTTACTGCCCACACTAGAGAAGCCTTTAAAGTCAATCTGCATATAGACTTCTGAGGTGGAAAGCACAGATGTATTTTGATACTGACGGTGCACCACTCTCACCGCCCAGCAATCCGCGTCGTACTCAAGACCAGCGACACGATTCAGCACTTTATTTGAAATCAAATCAAAGTTATAGCGAGCAATACCATACCACTGACGAGTAATGGGCCACTGTCCAGACACTTCATATTGGTCGGTGCTTGTTCGTGCATCTGCAGGATTAACGACTCTTCTATAACTTGCATTTAACAATTTTCTTAGTTCAGGACGATAGCTGGCTGTTACGCTTTGCTGCACCAACTTAGATAACTGCTCGTTATATTGAATAACACCATCCAAGTTAAAGTTTCCAACCAAACGAGTTGATAATCCTGCCAACAAATCAGATCTCTTAACTGCATTTTGCTCACTCGTTAATCCAACACGCTGACCATCCATGTCAATACGCTGAGCAACAATTGCACGCATACGTTCAATGCCAGTGTCTGCATCTAAAACTCTTGAGGTAACACCAAAGGTCACTTTATTGTTATCGGCAATACGGTCGTTACCAGCAAATGAGTTTTCACTAAAAATTTGAGAAATACCAAAACCTGCATCAGCGGTATCAAACAAAGGTAAATCATTTTGATAGCGGTACGGCGTATAAACATAAAAAGCTCTTGGCTCAAGAGTCATCAAAATGTTTCTACTGAACAATGTACTTAACTCAAGGGCATCACGCTCCAGCACCAAACCAGAGTCCAAGCTAAATGTTGGCAGAGTCACATTCTTACTTAAATCTGCTTGACCAGGAAAAGGATCAAC
>JBJOKN010000139.1:0-3284 GCA_046046075.1 Pseudomonadota bacterium | reverse complement strand
GATCCAATTTCTAAGATCAAGCATTTGATTAAAAATACCGAGTCACGCGTCTTGATCAGTGCTGACAGTCCTGGTCGGCGTGAAACCATTCGTCAGCTGTTTGAAGAGAATCAATTAAAGACTCACTCATCAGAATCTGTGGCTGAGTTCATTACCTCTGATCTGCCTTTGTCGATCACTCACAGCGCGATTCATGATGGCTTTGTAGCCAGTCATGCCAAGATCATCGTCATCACAGAATCTGAGCTCTTTGCTGCCAGCGCTAGAAGTAGGCGCAAAGGCAAAGACAAAGAAGCCAGCAACGTTGATACCTTGGTCAAAGATTTGTCCGAACTCAAAGTCGGCGATCCAGTGGTGCATGCTGAGCACGGTATTGGTCGTTATCAAGGTTTGATTTTGTTGGATGTTGGCAATGGCGAAGAAGAGTTTTTACATTTGCTCTACGCCCATGCAGCGACTTTGTATGTGCCCGTGGCGCAATTACAACTGATCTCTCGTTATGCAGGCTCTGATCCAGAATCAGCTCCATTGCACCAATTAGGCTCTGGTCAATGGGAACGTGCCAAGCGCAAAGCTGCCCAACAAATCAGAGACACCGCTGCCGAGCTTCTGAATTTGTATGCTCAACGTGCGTTGCGCAAAGGTCATGCCTTTGAGTTTTCTGCTCATGATTACGAGGCATTTGCAGAGAGCTTTGGCTTTGAGGAAACGGCTGACCAAGCGGCTGCCATTGCTGCAGTGATACAAGACATGACCAGTGGCAAACCAATGGATCGTTTGGTATGCGGCGATGTGGGCTTTGGTAAAACTGAAGTGGCTTTGCGCGCTAGCTTCCTAGCTGTGATGGGTGGCAAACAAGTGGCGATCATGGCACCAACGACTTTGTTGGCTGAACAGCATGCTGAGACTTGGAAAGATCGTTTTGCTGATTGGCCAGTGAAGATTGTTGAGTTATCGCGCTTCAAAACCACCAAAGAGGTCAATGCTGCCTTAGAGGCCATGGCCAAGGGTGAAGCAGACATTGTGATTGGTACGCATAAATTATTTTCTGCCGATGTAAAGTTCCCACGTTTAGGTCTTGTGATCATTGATGAGGAACATCGTTTTGGCGTGCGCCAAAAAGAGGCTCTGAAGTCCCTTCGAGCAGAAGTCGATGTCTTGACCTTGACTGCCACCCCTATTCCAAGAACCTTGGGCATGGCTTTAGAGGGCTTGCGAGATTTCTCAGTCATTGCTACGGCACCGCAAAAGCGTTTGGCGATCAAAACTTTTGTTCGCAGAGAGAGTGATGGAATCATTCGTGAAGCCGTGCTCCGAGAGATCAAACGTGGCGGTCAGGTTTATTTTTTACACAATGAAGTCGACACCATTGAAAACCGCAAGCAGTCCCTAGAAAAGCTTTTACCTGAAGCTCGCATCGTGGTGGCTCATGGACAGATGCATGAGCGCGATCTAGAGCGTGTGATGCGTGACTTCGTCACACAGCGTGCGAATATCTTGTTGTGCACCACCATCATTGAAACCGGTATCGACGTTCCAACTGCCAATACCATCATCATGCATCGCGCTGATAAGTTTGGTTTGGCTCAGTTGCATCAATTACGCGGTCGTGTGGGACGTTCACACCACCAAGCTTATGCTTATCTAACCGTGCCTGATCCAGAAGCTTTGACCAAACAAGCCAAATTGCGCTTGGATGCGATTCAGGCGATGGAAGAATTAGGTTCTGGCTTCTATTTGGCAATGCACGATTTAGAAATCCGTGGCGCTGGCGAAGTACTGGGTGATAAACAATCGGGTGATATTTCTGAAATTGGTTTCCAACTGTATACCGAGATGCTCAATAAAGCCGTGAACTCTTTGAAGAATGGCAAAGAGCCTGATTTGATGGCACCAATGGAAGTGATCACCGATATCACTTTGGGAGTTCCGGCACTTTTAACCAATGATTACTGCCCTGATGTGCATGAGCGTCTCTCTCTTTATAAGCGCTTAGCCACAGTGAATTCATTGGATAAGCTGATGGATATCAAAGAGGAATTGGTGGATCGTTTTGGTGATTTACCTGAACAAGCTCAATCTTTATTTGAAACTCATCGTTTGCGCTTGAACATGTCTGTGTTAGGTATCAAGAAAATTGATGCCAATCCAGCACAGATCACGATTCAATTCATCCCCAACCCACCGATTGATCCGATCAAGATCATTCAGCTGGTTCAAACCAATAAACGTATCCAGCTCAATGGCCAAGATAAGTTAAAGGTCTTGCCGGCTGACAAGGAAGCATTCATCACATTGGCCCAAAGACTTGAGGCGATTCGACAGTTGCTCAAGCATTTGAGCGATACTGCTATAAAACCTGAAACACTAAAAACATCATGATGCACATTGCCCTATTCCATCAAGACGCCATCAACAATCAGTTGATCAGTGAGATTAAAAAATCTCACACGATTCTTTCTGTGACTGAAAAATCCTCAAAAACTGCAGTCCTGGAGTTAAAAGACGCTTTGGATGCTGAGCATCGCTCACACCTTCGCAATTTAGGTGTTTTGCATCAGACTGATATTGGTTTTTTACCCAAGCATTTCAAAGGTTCTGACATCAAAGTGTTGGCGATGGACATGGACTCAACCTTAATCAACATTGAGTGTATTGATGAAATCGCTGATGCCGTGGGCAAGAAGAAGGAAGTATCAGAAATCACAGAAGCTGCCATGCGCGGTGAAATAAAAGATTTCAGCGAGAGTTTGCGTCGACGTGTGGCTTTATTAAAAGGTGTGCCTGCAGCAGCTTTGGATGAAGTGTTTAGTCAACGTTTGCGTCTTAATCCTGGTGCCAAAGAGTTAATTGCTGGCGCACACGCTAAAGGTATACATACTCTTTTGGTGTCTGGTGGTTTTACTTTTTTCACCCAC
The DNA here is from genome assembly GCA_046046075.1 of Pseudomonadota bacterium. Taxonomy (GTDB): domain Bacteria; phylum Pseudomonadota; class Gammaproteobacteria; order Burkholderiales; family Burkholderiaceae; genus Polynucleobacter. Next base: position 366 of record JBJOKN010000139.1, on the reverse strand, counting down.
AAGCTTCAGGCACAACTGAATTTATCTGAAACGCACGCCAATCAATTAGAAATCGTTGATGGATTTTTAACTGGGCAAGTTTTAGGCAATATTGTTGATGGCGCAGCTAAAGCAGCTTATGTCGAAGCACGTTGTTTAGCCTTGGGTGCAAATAAACATGCCGCTATCACCATGGGTGATGGCTCCAATGATTTACCCATGATGCATGGTGCAGGTTTGTCGATTGCTTACCGCGCCAAACCGATTGTCAAAGAAAAAGCAGATTTAGCATTTGATCATGTGGGCTTGGATGCTTGTTTGGATCTTTTTAATTAAAAATTTCGTAAACAATCTGATCAGATAAGCGTTAATTAATTAGAACCCCTA
>JBJOKN010000138.1:0-3284 GCA_046046075.1 Pseudomonadota bacterium | reverse complement strand
TACCTTAACGTGAAGGTAATTAGAGGCATCCCTCCCGCATCTGATTGGACCCCCTGCGCCCTGACCATCGGTAATTTTGATGGTGTGCATCGGGGGCATCAGGCATTGCTAAAAAAATTAGTCGCAAAGGCAAAAGCTCTAAAAGTCCAATCATGTGTGATGACGTTTGAGCCACACCCGATTGAATACTTTGCCCCTGAAAAAGCACCCGCAAGAATTTTAGGCTTGAGAGACAAATTAGAAGCCTTGGCTGAAATAGGCATCGATCAAGTATTGGTGATTCACTTCAATCAAGTATTTGCCAATTTGAGTCCTGAAGCTTTTGTCAAAGATATCTTGGTTGATGGTTTACAAGTGAAATCTATTTTGATTGGCGATGACTTTCACTATGGCGCAAAACGCGCTGGCAATTTTTCTGATTTAAAAATTGCAGGAGAACAGTTTGGGTTCTCAGTTGAAAGCATGGAAACTTTGGTCGAAGACCAAGAGAGAATTTCCAGCTCAGCCATCAGATTGGCGCTTCAAAATGGACAAATGGATCGAGCCCAACAATTACTTGGTCGCCCCTATATGTTGAGTGGCCATGTATTGCATGGCCAAAAGCTTGGCAGAACACTAGGTTTTCCAACCTTGAATTTAGCTGTGGCCAATAGACTGCATAAAAGAAAGCCGGCCGCCCAAGGCATTTTTATCGCTCAAGTACACGGCTTGGGCGACAATCCACTACCTGCTGTTGCAAGCTTGGGACAAAGACCCACGGTGGATGATTCAGGAAGGTATTTATTAGAAGTTCACATCTTTAATTTTCAACAAAATGTTTATGGGAAATTAGTGCGTGTTGAGCTTGTTAAAAAATTAAGAAATGAAGAAAAATATAACGATTTAGAAACGCTTAAAACCGCCATTAATAACGATGCAGTAGCAGCAAAAAATTACTTTGAAATAAACGACCATGTCTGATAAAAAAAATTCTTACCCCGTCAACTTACTCGACACAGCATTTCCAATGCGTGGCGATTTACCCAAGCGCGAACCGATTTGGGTAAAAGAATGGCAAGAGAAAAAAATCTATCAAAAAATACGTGAGGCCAAAGCTGGCAAGAAGACTTTCATTCTGCATGATGGCCCTCCCTATGCAAACGGCGATATTCACATCGGACATGCTGTTAATAAGATCTTGAAGGACATGATTGTCAAAGCCAAAGGCTTTGCTGGCTATGACGCCAGATACGTTCCTGGCTGGGATTGCCACGGCATGCCTATTGAAATTCAAATTGAAAAACAGTTCGGTAAACATTTACCGACTGCTGAAGTTCAAGAAAAAGCCCGTGCTTATGCAAAAGTTCAAATCGCAAAACAAAAGCAAGATTTTGAGCGTTTAGGCGTTCTTGGTGATTGGCAAAATCCTTACCTCACGATGGACTTCAAAAATGAAGCCGATGAAATTCGTGCGCTAGGAAAAATTCTTGAGGACGGTTACGTTTACCGTGGCTTAAAGCCAGTGAACTGGTGCTTTGATTGCGGCTCTGCTTTGGCTGAAGCTGAAGTTGAATACCAAGATAAAGAAGATCTTGCAGTCGATGTTGGTTTTGCTTTTCCAAGCGACCAATTAGAGGCGATTGCAAAAGCCTTTTCATTGAGTCAATTGCCAAAATCAGAGGGTATGGCGGTGATATGGACCACAACCCCATGGACCTTGCCAGCCAATCAAGCACTTAATGTTCATCCCGATTTGGACTATGCCTTGGTGGAGACCCCAACACTTATCCTTTTGCTGGCAAAAGATCGGGTCAAGGACTGCCTTGAACAGTATGGCTTTGATGGTTCGGTTATCGCCACCTGCAAAGGAAAATCGTTAGAGGGAATTTCATTCTGGCACCCACTATCTAATCTGGACTCAGGCTATAAACGTTTAGCCCCGATTTATTCAGCGGAGTACGTCACCTTAGATACAGGCACTGGCTTGGTCCATTGCGCTCCGGCTTATGGCGAAGAAGATTTCAAATCCTGTAAAGCGAATGGCTTAGCTGATGAAGACATCATTAATCCTGTTATGGCAGATGGTGTTTATGCCTCATCCTTGCCTTTATTTGCTGGCCAACATATCTGGAAAGCAAACGGCAATATTGTGAAAGCGTTAGAGCAAGCAGGTACTCTGATTAAGAATAAGTCTTATACGCACTCATACATGCATTGCTGGCGCCATAAAACCCCAATTATTTATCGGGCTACATCGCAATGGTTTGCCAGTATGGATAAAAAACCAACCGATGGTAAGGCATCGCTTCGCGAAACAGCGCTTTCAGGAATTGAAAGTACGCACTTTTATCCAGCCTGGGGTAAGCAGCGCCTTCACAGCATGATTGCAAACCGTCCCGACTGGACCCTCTCGCGCCAACGGCAGTGGGGTGTACCAATGGCATTCTTAATTCACAAAGAAACGGGCGAGCCCCATCCGCGCACTGCAGAGCTTCTGGAAAAAATTGCTCAATTAGTAGAAAAAGGCGGCATAGAAGCATGGCAGGCTTTAGATCTCTCCGACTTAATTGGTGAAGAAGCTAAGCTTTATGAGAAAAATCGTGACACCCTAGATGTTTGGTTTGATTCTGGAACAACGCACTGGCATGTGATGCGCGGCTCACATCGCGATGCTTTGTATCGGAAAGAAAGTGAGGGTGAAGATGGTCGCTGGGCTGATCTCTATCTAGAGGGCTCAGACCAACATCGCGGTTGGTTCCATTCCTCTTTATTGACCGGCGCCATGCTCGATGGCAAACCACCCTATCGAGCTCTTCTTACCCATGGCTTTACAGTCGACGGCCAAGGCCGCAAGATGAGTAAATCAGTAGGTAACGTCATCGCCCCTCAACAGGTAGCAGATAAACTAGGGGCTGAGATTATTCGGCTTTGGGTTGCCTCCACCGACTACTCAGGAGAAATGTCGATCTCCGATGAAATCCTAAAACGAGTCGTTGAAAGCTATCGTCGCATGCGCAATACCCTGCGCTTTCTGCTTGCTAATTTGACCGACTTTGACCCAAAGACAGACGCAATACCTACATCGGAGTGGCTTGAAATTGATCGCTACTGTTTAGCCCTTGCTGCAGATCTGCAGAAAACAATTGAGGCGCATTACCAGCAATATGAGTTTCATCCAGCAGTATCAAAAATACTGGGCTTTTGCTCTGAAGATTTGGGTGGCTTTTATCTGGATATTCTCAAAGATCGTCTCTACACGATGGCACCAAACTCACCGGGTCGCCGTTCAGCACAAAATGCACTGT